>NZ_BBMP01000001.1 GCF_000755245.1 Halococcus sediminicola
CCTCGCCACGGGTCGCCTCAACGCTCGACGCCCCGCCCTTCATGAACTGGAGCATGTGGACCCGGTATCCGTGTCCAGCCGCTCGAAATCCCATCCCCATCGCCGCCGTCGTCTTTCCTTTTCCGTCGCCCCACCATGCTTGGACGAGTCCGAAATCCTCCGGCGCTGCTGGTTCGATTGGTCTAGCATCCGGCGATGTTCCCCGCCCGGGGGTTTTTTCCAGCCGTTCATCCTCGTGGTGGTTGTCGGTAGTGTAGTTCGTCATTGGTGGTGCCGTTGGTGCTGTTGTATGGTATTCAGTCGTCGCTCCGTCGTGCGTAGCAGCAGTACGTTCATGGTACGAACACCGCCGCACGCTGGTCGGTAACGACCCCGTATTCTGCGTCCGCGATGGATTGGGGGAGTTTCCGTTCGGCGTATCGTGAGTCGAGGCTAGCCCGTACTGCCTCGCGGACACATGCCCGTGCCGCGCTACCCACCGCCGTCGCGCTTCCCGAAAACGTCGCCGATTTCCCGGTTTCGTCGCTCCCGACCACGACCGCGTCGGTCGTTGTGCCCGGAAACCCTGTTTCAGCCACCAGCGTCGCGGTCTTCGCTTCCACTACGACCGAGAGAAGGTTCGCAAGCGCCGCATCGTCCAGACATTGTGTCGTCCCGACAAGAAGATTGACCGTTCCGACGTCGAAGTCGGCGGTCCGCGTTCCCTCTTCTTCTGCGGGTTCCATTGGAAGCGCGGCGGGGTTCGACACCCCGGCAGTCGCGTATGCCACGACGGGACCGAGCCGCGCGCCTCGTGCGTGGCTCATCTCAACGCCGGTGAGTAGCGTCGGACCGACCATAGAAAATCCGGCCCGCTCCCGGCGTTCTTCGATGTAACTCCCGAGGTCCGTCCGCTCCCATCCTTCCGGGACCTCAATATTGTAGGCGACCCCGGCCCGCTCGAACCCGCCATCCCACCCTGTCGAGAGCCAGTGGGTCTCCGGTCGTCGGAGACGAAGCACACCGTCAACGATAGCGGTTTCAAACATTCAGCACCTCCAGAAGACGGTCGTTTTCTTCCGATAGGCGCACTGCGACGCGAACGTGCGAATCAAGACCGCGAAACGTGGTGGCGTCCCTGAGTGCGAGTCCGTGCTCACGTGCTTGATGCAGAAGTTCCTCAACCTCTCTGTCTCCCACATCAAGTAGGAGGAACGGCGAGTCAGAGGGATGAACCTCGAAGTTCCCCGAGAGCGCGCTCCGTAGACGGGTTCGTTCCGTGCGGACTCGTTCGCGGGTTGTGGTGATAAACTCCTCTCGGGCCATACAGAACGCACCGACCGCGAGCGCCGGCGCGCTCATGTTCCACGTCCGACGGGCATTCTGGAGCGCCGTACCGAAATCGCCCGTCGAAACTGCGAAGCCAGCTCTGAGTCCGGGTAATCCGAACAGCTTGGTAAGCGAACGGGCGACCACAACGCCCCTGCGGCCAGCTAGTGAGGGCCGATTCGTAAAGCCCAAAAACGCCTCGTCAGCGAGCAGTATCGTTTCACTCTTTCGACACCGGCTTGCGAATGCTTCGAGTCGGTTGATATCGTATGCGTTGCCGGTCGGATTGTTTGGGTTGCAGACAATGGCGAGTGCGTGCTCGGCTGGGTCCGCAGCGAGCAGCTCTGCCTGTGGCACAAATTTCGGTTCACCACCCTGTAGACGAATTTCACGCGCGTATTCGGCGAAACTAGGATACGGCACAAGTACCGATTCACCCGCTTCGACGGTGAGGGCAATCGTCGCTCGAATGGCGGCGAGGCCACCCGGCGTTGGAATCACCTGCTCCGGCTTGCAACCGACGTATGTTGCCGCTGTGGCACGATACGCCATTGGAGGTTCGATTGGATAGGACCGCGCTTCGGCGAACGCCTCACGGTAGACCTCTTCTACTCCATCGGGAACGCAAGGATTGGTGTTCGCACTGAAATCGACAACGTCGGGATCGTCGCTGCTACCGTGTGGCTCCCGACCGACCTGACGCACCGCTTCAGGCCGCAAGTATTCCCTCCCGTCTGCAGCCACCACCACTGTCGCCGACGCTGGAATCGCTATCAGTCCTTGATGAAGTGATATTTCGGTGTCTGCTCTTGCTGTCTGTTAGTTTTGGTGTCGTGTACATCACAGTAATTTCTCCGCGATTTCACCGTCCGACCGATGGTTTACGTTGACCGCGAATCGGACGTCGTAGCTCACAATGGTGTTGTCTATATTTGTCTCCGAAACGACGTTGACGCCGGTGGGCGCGATAGCCCTGCCGTCAGTCTCCATCGTTGTATCGGTGCTGACGCCCAGTAGTTCCTTGAGTGCAGCGGGAGTAGCCACCGTGAGCGAACCTCTCCTACACTTCCCAAGAACGTCGTTGATGGCACTACCGGTCAGCAACGGTAAGTCAGCGGCCACAGTAAGTATGGGCAGGTTGCTACGTTCGAGCGCGTACTGAAGGTCGGCGACGTAACCCCTACCGGGGGCTTCAATAACCCGTTCATTGAGATGTTCGCGCGTTCGCGGCGTGTGCGGCGAAACGACATACTGGACCGTCTCGATTCGACTGGTAACAAGCGCATTACATACGTGGTCAATCATCGGTCGGCCACCGATTCGGTAGAGTGGTTTCTCAGTGTCGGCGTTGAGTCGCGTTCCACAGCCACCGCACATCACCAGTGCGTCCATACGAATACCCCCACATGGAGTGCAACGATTCGGATAATTTCATTGGTGGCACCGAGGACATCGCCGCTCACCCCGCCAAGATTGATGCGTGCCCAACGGAGTGAACCGAATGTCACGATCACAGCGGCGAGGAGCACTGTTGTGGCGACGCCAATTCGCGGCCACGTCAACACCGCTGCGGGAACTGCCACTGCTCCAACTAGAATCGCGGAATGAGGATCAGCATGCGTGGTGAGTGCTGAGCCGAGACCCTCGTGAGGTGCGGAACCGAAACAAACGAGCAGCGCCATCCCGAGTTTCGCCCCCACTTCGGCGGTAATGACAAGCAAAACGGCTTGGATTGGGAGAGCCGCCAGCGTGAGTCCGGCTGTTGCGAGTCCCAAGACGACCATCGCAACTGCGAGCGCACCGCCAGCACCGATGGTAGTGTCTTTCATCACTACGCGCCGCTCCGTTGGCCCACCGTGGACGACAAGCGCGTCGCCGAGGTCGATCACACCATCGATATGATTGATACCTGTGACGAGGTACACGGCGACGACGAAAGCGAACGCAATCGTCGGTGGCGATCCCGGAATCACCAGCGGGAGTACGATGAGCGAGCCGATAATGTATCCTGTGAGCGGCATACTTGCTGGCCGGTCTCTGAACGCATTCCATGCGGTAGCGTCGTGGCCGACCGGAAGCCGCGAAAAGAATCCTAACGCGCCTTGGAGTGCTTTCAGAACCATGCGGCTACCCCCGCGAGGAAGAAGGACAGCAGCCCAGCAGTGCCGATTACTCGAACCCCACGGTGAGTATCCTCAGTAGTCGGTAACTCAGCGTTCGGGTTCAACACGTAGGTGGCGGGCTTTCGGAGTTCGACGTCAAGGACCGCTGCGAGAGTCGCCATTGGCCATCCGGAGTTCGGTGAAGACGGCTCCGTACGCCACTTCCAAGCACGTGCGAGTACTGCCGGTGAGCCACCAGCGAGCGCAATGAGCACGGCACTGATTCGGGCTGGAAGCCACATCACAGCGTCGTCGAGGCGGGCACTTCCCCATCCGACTGGCTTCGAACGATAGCCGAGCATCGAATCAAGTGTGTTCACCGCCTTTACCCAGACAGTGACTGCGACACCCACACCAAGGGTAAACTGAACGCCGAGTACGAAGGCGAGCAGCGGTGCGACAAGACCATCGGCGAGGTTCTCTGCAATACTCTCGACGACTCCACTGCGGAGTTCGCCCGCCGAAAGATCCGCTGTCTCGCGTCCAACTAGTCCCCGTATCGCAGTGCGAGCACGTTCGATATTCATCTCGATTTTCGAGAGAACATCTGTAGCCACCGAGAGCAACATTCTGAGGCTCACCGTCGCAAACAGTGCGAGCGCCGCAATCGAACCGCCGAGAGCGGAATGATGCCGGCTAACGAGTTCGGTGAGTACGCCTCCGAGAACGGCTGCTCCGAGCGGTAGACCGAGCGCGACGATTATACCGACCAGTCGTGGATGGGACCACGGCCGGTCGAACCGGCCGACGATTCGCCCGAACAAAGCGACCGGATGCACACGATCCGGAAATTCCTCGAAAAGAAGGTCCAACACTAATGACACTCCGATCGCCGCCACGGCTACTAATCCCATTCTTCCTCCAAGTTTGCCGGAAGATCTGTGAGCGCAACTTCGGAAACGAGACGGCTTGTTGCACCGACCTTGTCCGCATATCCGTCTGTTGCCGGATTATCGCCGACATGGAGCAGTTCATCGATGCCGACGCCGAGTTTGTCAGCGACAGCTTTGAATGAGTTTGGGTGAGGTTTTCGCCAGCCACACTCAATGCTCGTAACGATCGCTTCGAAAGCAGTCTCGTCGATTGCTGCTCTGTGGAGTACCCGTTCAGCAAGAGTCGGCACGGCACAGTTCGACAGTACCCCAACCGGAACATGGGTTCTAAGTCGCTCGACAGCTCGAATCGCACCTGGTCGTGTCTGAACGTCCGTCTCGAAGGCGGCCATCACAGCGTGTGTTGCCTCTGTATGTACATCGATTGGACGATAGTCCTCGAAACGGCTCGCCACCGCTGCTGCAACGTGGTCCGGTAGCGAGCGTTCCCGGCCAGAAGGGCAATCGATATGTGATTCCGTATACGCGGCGTTCCAGTCGCTCGGAACGGACAGTCCGCGAGACTCGAGTTCGGTAGCAATCGTTTCGGCCGGGTCATCAGGTTTCTCAACCGATACGAGCGTCCCGAAAAGGTCGAACGAGATTCCGGTGATCGTCGTTCTGGATTCATTCATGTATCTACCGATGGCTCGTCCCTAGTGAGGTCCCCATAGACCGCGATGATCTGCTCACGAACGTCGCGCATCGGTATGTTGGCACGGTCAGCAAGCGCTAGCGCGCCGCCCATCCCAGCTCCTTCTTTGGCCTCGCCGGCGAGATAGGCGTTTGTTGCCGGATGATCTGCTTGGTCGAATTTCGGGTCGGTGATGGTTACTGCCAGCGAGAGGTCAGTGGCGAGTTCGTTGAGATCAATTGTCTCATCAGCAGCGATGAATGCGGTTGTCGCAAGCGAGAGTGGAGCATTCACACCGGCATGACGGACGAGTGCGGCGGCGGCAACGAGTTGCGTCCCACCTGCAAGCGTCACCCTGGTCCCAGTTTCGGTGGCTCCAATAACCAATCCTGCCACGCCGGCAAGCACCGGGTCGCCCATTCGCCGCACTGTTTCGACCGGCTCGCCGGCAGTCGCACCTGGCGAGAGACCAGTAGCCGCCAGCGCCTCGTTGACGACCTCTCGTTTGAGCGCAAGAGGATTCTCCGGCAGCGATGAGGAAACGACTGCCCGTTCACCAAGCGCAGTGAGAACACCCAATGAAGTGGTCGTCCCGCCTGGAATGGTTTCTCCGATCATCAACTCGTCATCTGGGAGCGTTCGTCCAAGTCGCCGAGCGTCCTCGAACACCTCAGCGGCAGTCGGAACGGGAACAGCCTCCCTGATATCCGCTCCTGGTTCGGTGCCGATGGCGACCGTCGGCGCAGCGGTCGAACGGGCAAGACCGGCATCGAGCAGCAGTAGATCAAACCCGATCAGTTCGCAAACAGCACGTGTGACGACTGCCGGCGTCGGACAGCCCGTTGGACTCACCGGCACAATATTTTCACTGATCGGCTGACCGTATTCGATAATTTCGAGGTCCGCGCTCGGAGTGTGTACTAGAACATCCGGGTTGGCTCCAGCAGCGCTGACCCCGTCAATTCGAGCGGTAGTCGTGATTCCAGCGACAACGACAAATCTCATGCAATCACTGATAGCACTGTATGATGTCATCATCACATCCTTGATCGTGATTGATTCTTACTAGTGTGTAAACCGAGCAGAACGAATCAAATTCCGTAGAACTTGCTGATTCGTGATATTGTTTGAACCTTGGCTTGAGTCGTATAACTGTCATCGTCCCCTCGCCAGCAACTGAACTTGCTTTAGGTAAATACTTGTTTACTAAGCTCTGCGGTTGTGCTGAATGCTTAGATCAATGCTCGGTGTGGTTCTCGCAGTAGCGATCATAGCGACCGGCATCACGCCGGTTGCAGCAACAAGTGCTGACGTTGAGGCAGCACCACAACAGCTCACGAACAATTCATGCTCATTCCCAGTAACGGCAACCGACGCCACCGGTTCCGAAGTTACGATCGAAAACGAACCGGAACAGATCGTCGCGCTCGGGCCAAGCACTGCACAGACTCTCTGGGATATTGGCGCGAAAGAGAAAGTTACCGGTTTACCCGTAAACCAGTATACAACCTATCTCAACGACACCACGAATCGGACGGATGTGATGCAAGCCGATGGCTATACTGTGGCTGTTGAGGAAGTTGCGGGCCTCAACCCGGATCTTGTACTTGCACCGAACATTATCCCGAACGAAACTGTCGAGACGCTTCGTGGAGCAGGTCTTACGGTGTATAAGTTCGATATTGCTCGCTCGCTCGCAGACATTCATGAGAAAACTAATCGGACAGGCCAACTCGTCGGAGCATGTGAGGGAGCCGCGGAGACCGTTGGAGATACCAAAGACCGAATCAACGCTATCAGGCAAGCCGTTGCCGGCGAGGAGCAACCAAGAGTGCTGTATCCCCAAAGCGGCGGGTTCGCTCCGGGTAACGGAACGTTCATTCACGCAGTTATGGAAACCGCTGGCGGAGACAATATCGCTGCGAACGCCGGCATCGAGGGCTATCGGCAGATCAGCAACGAAACGATTGTCGAACGCAACCCTGAATGGATTATCACATCGAACGTCACAACGATCCCCACCGGTGGGCCGTATGCAAGCACGACAGCAATCAAGCAGAATCAAACGATCATCGTCAGTCCGGACCTCATCAGTCAGCCCGGTCCTCGAATTATCGTTCCGATGACTGAAATTGCCCGCCAGTTGCATCCACAGGCCATGCAGGAAGCAAACTTGACCACTACGGCCGCCACAACACAATCCACGAGCGACGATAGTCAAGCTACTATCACCCCCGACGAATCCCAAGAAACAGTCGTTACCGACGGCGGCACGACAGAGAGGATGGCTACTGAAACGACCACTAAAATCACCAGTGGTTCAGATGCCTCCAGTACAATGACTGGTGGTGAAAGTGGTAATAGAGCTGAAACGACCAGCAACACGGAGACAACGACCGGTAGCGGACCAGGATTCACTGTCTTTGTAGCAGTCGTAGCACTACTCGGGGCGACACTACTCGTCGCTCGGCGGCGGTAGCGACGAATAATCGAACTAAGAATAGCATATTCCGGGATATTTCTTGAAACTGGGACATAGCGTCCTGCGGCACTGTCTAGTTGAGCGGGTTGAGGAATGAGCAGGTCGTAGCGAGCACTGACCATGAAACTCGGAGACCTGCTCAGAGAGACGTTGAGCGTGGATTGTGATGAGGTTTGGGACAACGAGCGCACCCCGACACCCGTCAGGGTGTTCGGGGTGCGTCTCCATTCGATGGGGCTGTCGCTGCGGGAGGTCGTCGCAGTGTTCGACTGGCTTGGCATCGACCGTTCGCACGGAGCGGTCTGGAACTGGACGCACACGCTTTCAGAAACACAGGCTGACCCGCCGACGTTCACGAGAGCGAAGCTCTCGTGCAGCACATCAGAACGCCTCGCGTTCTGAGGACGGCGGAGCCGTCGCGGGTCGCCGTCGATGAGAAACAGATCACTGTCGACGGCGAGAAGAGATGGCTCTACGCCGCAATAGACACAGATTCGAAGCTGTTGCTCGATATCGAAGTGTTCAGCCGACGCGGGACCGATCCCGCGTCGTTCACGAGAGCAAAGCTCTCGTGCAGCACATCAGAAATCGAAGATTTCTGAGGACGGCGTTCCTTCACCGTCTTACCACCAAGCACGACGTCTCAGATACCGAATTCCTCGTTGACGCCGGCGGGTATCTGACCGCTCTCGCTCGGCGTGAATTGAGCGGTCACCTCGACTATAACGAGCGCAACCTCGTCGAGAAGCTGTTCCAGACCGTGGCGATGCGAATCGACCGCTTCCATTCGTTCTGGCGGGGGAGTCCAGCCAGCGCTCGGCGCTGGCTGCGACGGTTCAAGCATCACTACAACCACGACCGACCGAATCAGGCGCTCGATGGACGAACGCCCGTCGAGGAGGTTCTCAACTAGACAGTGCCAGGACTACGGTGTGATAATCAAACCAATCGACCGAGATCTCTGCGAATACGAAATCGATCACGAAGCCACAGCGGATCAGAGAAGCTACATTCGGAACAATCGTAAAGAATGGCTTCGTGAAGATCCTGAAAGTGTCGTTACGCGCTATCAGAGTGGAGAACTCGATAAGCTTGACCTCATTCGCCAGTACGGCGTAATTCTAGATTGGTCAACAAATGAACTACTTCGCCAGACCACCGAACAGTTTCGAGAAATGCTGAAACGGAGAGCCGAATCTGAATGGGAATGAGCGTTCTCAACCCTTGTTAGGATTGTTTTGTTGATCAGCTTCTTCGAAGGCGTTGGTCATCTGGTCGGCAAGGTCACCGGCTTCGATATGCGAGTAGTGCTCGCGAACGACCTCTTCGGAGTTGTCGAGTGCTCGCGCAGCGGCTGCATGGCCTGACGTACGGACGAGAACCTCGCCAGCACCGCGCCGGGCACCATGAGGCATGAGATATCCTTCGTCGTCATCGAGTTCGATACCTGCTTCCTCACAGAGTCGTTTGAGAACGTGCCGTCCTGCATCGGTTGTTATCGATGGCGGTTCGATGTCGTACTCAACACAGACCTCGATTAATGAACGGTCGGTGCGCATCTCCTCAATCTCCATGTCGGTGTATCCACGACTGTCCAGCTCGTCGGTCACCCGTTGGGAAAGCGTTGGGCGATGAAACGAGGGAAAGACTGGCCAGCTTTCGCTCGGTGCGTCGAGAACCTTCTGGTACATCTGAAGCGGATGGATCACCGGGTTGGGAAGACCTCGATCGTCGAGACGCTGCTTTTTGGCGAAGACCGTCGCATAGCGATCTTCGAGGTGGACGTCTTCCCACCGAAGCCCCTGTCGTCGTTCATCACCCCGATCTCGCAGTATCTCCGCACCACGCACGCCAGAGTACGAGAGGAGATAGACCAATGCCCGGTCGCGACAGGCTTTGATCGCTGCTTCTCGGTCTTCACCAATGTCGTCGATCGCCGCGCTCGCTTGCTCGTCGACGAAGCTGGTGAGTTGCTGGCGGTCCTCAGCTGACCAGGCTTGCTGGTCGCCGCTCTTGTGACCTCCACCGTCGGGAATGGGCTCGGTCGCGTTGCGCCGCTGGGCGACGTTCTCGGCGAGATGACCTTCGCGGACGGCCCAGCCACAGAACGCAGATACGTACGCGTAGTAGGTACGCACAGTGCCCGCGGTCCAGCCCTGACGCGTGAGGTGGCGCGCGTACTCGCGAAGGTGGCTTGAACCCAACTCATCAAACGTTGTCGGACTGTCCTCATGCTTGACGAGGAAGTCAACGAAGCGATCGAGTTCCCGACTCGCGTCCTCTCGGTAGTTGCCGCTCTCGCCACTCTGGCCTTTGCCCTTGTCCGTCAGGAAGTCCTCGATAACTGCATCAATCGACACCACGCTACACGCCACCGTCAAATCCATCCGATTGATGGCTATTCTCGGGACGAGTAACCGAGATCCTGGGCCGTGGCATTGTGTTCACCGTGGGTAAGGGCGGGGAGTGAATAAGTCTACGTGCCCTTAATTCGGTAAGCACGAATAAACAGCAAATTCGCCAATTCATGCGATTACAACGCTTTCAGCCACTTATTCTCGAAGAGTCTTTCTTACTCTTTTGTGAATCACCATCTCAAAATGTCATTGTTGGTTTGACAATGGCGACACGATAATACTTATCAAATGACCCAAGCGTCGTTCCTAACTTGTTAATGCAAGTCTATAACTCTTTTCAGACGTAGTCTCCACGGGCTTCGTATACGGACGGGTCATCATTGTACTTCCGAGCGATATCCTCTAGTGTGCTGAATTCGGCGTTTTCGTGGTCTTTGACGTAGCTGATGAAGTCTTCGAGGTGTGTAATCATGTGAGGGAGTCCATGGAGATCAGGATGGATAGTGAACGTGTAGACGCCAGCACCACGGCGATTATAGAGATAATCGAACTGCCGTTTGTAGTATTGTTCGTACATCATCTCTGGGTCCTTGTAGCCGGCGTGGTAGAGCGGCTGTTTGATGAACAGCATTGCGGGGATATCATCTCGATACCAGCTAATAGGGATTTCCACGACGTCGGTTTCTTCACCAAATTCGTATGGTGTCGTCCACGAATCGGGATCTTGGTCGTAGTTAATTTTCTCCCAACTATCGCCCTTGCGCATGTAGCCAGGCTCGAACTCTCGCTCCATGAGGCTGCTATCGTAGAGGAAGTCGTACTTCTCGACGAGATCCGGCGTATTCTCGCTAAACTCCCACCAACTTGCCCGGTGGCCGACTGGTTTCTCGCCAGTCACATCTTCAACGAGGTCGATAGACAACTGGAGAATTTCGTCTTCCTGCTCGCGTGAGAGATCGGTTGGGTTCTCGTGAGAGTAGCCGTGGACGCCAATTTCGTGACCAGCGTCGGCAACCGCTTGAACTTCCTCGCGGAAGGTCTCGATAGTGTGCCCCGGAATGTACCACGAAGTGTCGATACCTTCATCTTCGAATAGTTGGAGCATGCGCGGGATTCCCTCATGACCGGCTGAGAGTCCGCGTGAGAGGTCCGCGGGCGAATCTTCGCCGCCGTACGACCCCAGCCAACCGGCAACACAGTCCGCATCGACACCAATTGCTACGTCAATATCGCCCATTGATTGTCACCACACCACTGCTTCACGCGTTCGAGTGATAGCCGTAGTCGTCATCGCAAATGTTGCTGGTATCTGCGCCCGTGTGGCAGAGTGTATTGCTGTTCATCAGTTATCAGTCTCGAACGCTTCGCGGAGGGTGGTGAAGTCGTCTGTCCCGAATTCCTCGATAAGCAGCATCAACTTCAAGCGTGCTTTGTGTGCGGGGAGGTCGCCACCGTTGATAACGCCATGCAAGCGGAGCGTCTTTCCACCACCGGGGGTTCCATACACGGGCGCGACTGCTCCGCCCTGACAACGCGAGGTAATAACCACAGGGACATTCGCTTCGAGGGCCTCGTCGATGGCATCACCGAGCGCACTCGTCGTATTCCCGAGGCCGGTCCCCTCAACGACGATGCCATCGACACCCGCTTCGAGAGCACTATTCAGTTGCCGTGCACCGACGCCGATTCCTGTTTTCACCACTGGAACATCGGCTGATGTCGCGGTGACACTGATCGAGTCAGACCGACTTCCTGGGTCGCGATGCACGCGTACGTCATCGCGAGTGAACCGGGCGACTGGACATTTGTCGGGCGACACAAACGCCGAGAGGTCGCTCGTGTGTCCTTTTGTGACGTCACATGCGGCGTGCAATTCCTCGTCAAAGGCGATATAGACGCCCCCCGCGCCGTGGAACCGCTCGTGACTCGCTGCCCGCACCGCCGTGAGGAGGTTGTTTGGGCCGTCGGGACTCGTCTCGTCCGAACGGCGTTGGGAACCCGTGAAGACCACTGGCTCGCTGAGATCAAGCACGAGGTCCAGATAGTAGGCGGACTCTTCCATGGTGTCCGTGCCGTGGGTGATGACGACGCCATCGGCCCCGTCGTCAATAGTAGTACGAGTCTGCTCAGCCAGCGCTGTGAGCGACTCAATACCCATGTCGAAACTGGGTGTCTGCACTACTCCCGCTGCCTCGATGTCAGCGTACGATTCAAGTTCCGGAACCACGGCGATGAGGTCTGCGCCGCTCTTGCTCGGCGTGGCGCCATCCTCGGCAGGTGTACTTGCGATTGTCCCACCAGTACTCAGCACGGTGATTGATGCCGACATTCATAACACGGTGACCGCGCTTCACCGATAGCCTTTCCGGGCAGATTTCGGAGGATATCGCTCATGAGGATGCTAATCATACTTGAGATTAGTTCATAATTGAGACTGTTTATTCATATTTAGAGACGGTTCTTGCTTGAGGAATACATGGAGAAGAGACTGTCTGGTTAAGGCAGATTGGCTGATTCCGGTGGGTAAGGGACTGCGTTTTGAGAATTGAAACCATGAACTGAAACGACCACTGGTGAGTCAGAGAAACGATCAGCGGCTTAATCAGCAATCCTCGTTCGAACTCGAAGCAATTCTCCGGACAGCTGCGCTCACTCGTTCGAAATCGCTTATCTATACAGTGCTATGAGAATTTCATCCACTTCAGATGACTATGTTAGGAGTGCGTACCTGGCTAAAGGCCAGGTAACGCAAATAAACTTGAACAACAACAAGAGAACATTGGTAAATGTTAGCAAACATTTAGATTGTAGCACTACAAATCCCACTGTGTCCATGGCAATTACATCAGCAGTTGGCGACGAGCGATACGAATTCGACTCGTTCCGGACACTGCTCGCCAAAGCCAATGAGCAGAAATCAGGCGACGAACTCGCCGGTATCGCCGCTCGCTCGGAGGCCGAGCGCGTCGCTGCGAAGGACGCGCTGAGCCGCGTCACGCTCCGCGAACTCCGCGAAAACCCTGTCGTTCCCGTTGCGGACGATGAGGTGACGCGCGTCATCCAAGATGCCATCGAGGAATCGTCCTACGAACACATCGCCGACTGGACTGTTGCCGACCTTCGGGAGTTCTTGGTCGATTCGACGACCCGTGACGATGACATCCGTGAGATTCGAGCCGGGTTGACGAGCGAGATGATCGCAGCCGTGACGAAACTCATGTCGAACATGGACTTAGTGCTCGTCGCCTCGAAGATGACCGTGACCGCCCGCTGTAACACGACCATCGGCGAGCCGGGAACGCTCTCGTTCCGACTGCAGCCGAACGATCCGACGGACGACACCCAAAACATGCTCGATGCGATCCGCGAGGGACTCTCGTATGGGGCGGGCGACGCGCTCATTGGCGTCAACCCGGTCGCGGATGACGTCGCCAACACGATGGCGATTCTCGAAGCGACGGCGGAGTTCATCGAGGAGTGGAACGTGCCGACCCAGAACTGCTGTCTCTCGCACATCACTACCCAAATGGACGCCGTTCGTGACGGAGCGCCGGCGGACCTGCTGTTCCAGAGCCTCGCCGGGACCGAGGCTGGCAACGAAGAGTTCGGCGTTGATGTCGCCCTCCTCGACGAGGCACACGACCTCGGGCAACGCCGCTGTCGTTCGTCGGGACCGAACGTTATGTACTTCGAGACCGGCCAAGGATCGGAGCTTTCGGGCGACGCACATGAGGAGGTAGACCAGCTGACGCTCGAATCCCGCTGCTACGGGCTGGCGAAGCGCTATGACCCGTTCATCGTCAACACGGTCGTCGGATTCATCGGTCCCGAATATCTCTACGACGGACGGCAGGTGATTCGCGCCGGATTGGAAGACGTGTTCATGGGAAAACTTCACGGGATATCGATGGGTATTGACGCCTGCTATACGAACCACATTCAAGCGGATCAGAACGACATCGAGAATCTCGCCGTGTTGCTCGCGGCGGCGGGGACGAACTACTTCATCACCGTCCCAATGGGCGACGATGTGATGCTTAACTACCAGTCGAACAGCTTTCACGACGCGGCGGCCCTTCGGGAAATTTTCGATCTCGATCCAATCGAGTCGTTCGCCGAGTGGCTCGACGAGATGGAGCTGTTCGAAAACGGCCGGCCGACCGAGCGCGCCGGCGACCCGACGGTGTTCACATGACCCCTCCCGACGACCGTTCGTCATCCGAACGGAACACTACTGAGAACCCGGAAAACGCTGCCGCGCTCGAACGCATCGCCACGCGCACCCCCTCGCGGCTCGGCGTCGGCCGTGCCGGTCCCCGTCCCCGGACGGACGCGCTGGTGACGTTCCGGTCGGACCACGGGACGGCCCGCGATGCGGTGCTCACGCACGTTTCGGGCGAACTGATCGACGACCTTGATCTTGTGAAGATCCGAACACGAGTCGAAGACAAGGAGGAGTATCTCACCCGTCCGGACCTCGGTCGCGAGATTTCCGAAGAGACGATAAAGCACCTCCATGAGAACTGTCGGCAGAATCCTCAAGTACAGCTCATCGTCGCCGACGGGCTGAGCTCGACCGCCGTCGAAGCGAACGTTCCGGAGCTGTTGCCCATCTGTATGGACGGGTTGGCGGATCGGGAACTGGATGTCGGGACGCTCATCTTCGTCGAATACGGGCGCGTGGACGTGATGGACGCCGTTGGCGAGGAACTCGATGCGGACTGCTGTGTTGTCCTCATCGGTGAGCGTCCCGGTCTCGCCACGGCCGCGAGCCTGAGCGCGTACATGGTCTACGGCCCGAAGCGCGGCACGCCCACCTCGAAGAAATCGGTCATCTCGAACATTCATGCTGACGGACTGCCTCCGGTCGAGGCTGGCGCGGAGATTGCCGACCTCGTGGCCGAGATGTGTGACAAGGAGCGTAGCGGGCTCGAACTCCGCGAGGACGAGCGCGAGTTCGTCACCGAGTGAAAGATTTCGTTTCCCAGACCGTTACTGAGGAATCGACAGACGATAACTAAATCAGACGGCCGTGCCGACGTTACACGAGAGACCGATGAGCGAGAGACGACTCACCAGCATCGGCATCGACATCGGCACAACGACGACGCAGGTGCTCCTGAGCGAGTTGACGGTCGGCACCGCAGGCCACGCCGGTGCGGACAAGCTGGTGGTCACAGATCGTGAAATCCTCCATCGAGGTGAGATACACCGGACCCGACTGCTCGATGCCGAGACCGTCGACATTGAGGCGACCGCCTCCATCGTGCACGAGGAACTCGCAGCGGCTGGGGTAGCCCCGAGCGAAATCGACACGGGGGCGGTCATCGTAACCGGCGAGACGGCCCACAAGGACAACGCCGAACCGCTCGTGCACCGACTGGCAATCGACAGCGGCGAGTTCGTTGCGGCGACGGCCGGTGCGGCACTCGAGGCCGTTCTGGCCGGCCGGGGCGCTGGCACGGCGACCCGCGCCATTAAGACGGAAGCGGTAATTGCGAACGTCGATATCGGCGGCGGAACGACGAACATCGCGGTGTTCGATGCGACCGGCGTTCGTGACACCCGCTGCATCGACGTCGGCGGGCGGCTGGTCGAGTTCGATGGAGAGGGAACCGTAGCGAAGCTCTCGGAGCCTGCACGGAGTCTCGCCGAGGAACTGGGCCTTTCAATCGACGGCGGAGAGAACCAGACGTGCGATGACTTCCGGAAGTTGATTGCCGCGATGGCCGACTGTGTTCTCGACACCGCGACTGGCCCGCCGTTCGCTGACCGGACACGAACCCTTGCCATCGGTTCGTTGCCGACGGAGACGGTCCAGTTGGACGGCGTCGTTTTCACCGGTGGCGTCGGGCGGCTGGTCAATACACCGGACGAGGCGGCGGATGCGTATGGCGACGCTGGTTCGCTACTGGCTGCTGCCGTCCGCGATCGGGCGGCCGCTCTTCCGGTGCTCCAGCCCGAAGAGGACGTTCGGGCGACCGTTATTGGGGCCGGGACACAGACGATGCGGCTGAGCGGTCGTACGCTCGCAGTCGACGCATCGCTGTTGCCCCTCCGCAACCTCCCCGTCATCGGAGCGCTTGATCTCGGAAACATCTGTCGTGAGATGCTTTTCGATCGATTCGACGACGCCGTTGCGACGGCCGAGGAAAGACATGGCCCCGGTGAGCCGTTTGTGCTTTCCATCGACGACGTCGGGCCTGTGACGTACCAGCGAGTCAAGGACGTTGCGAAGGCGATAGCGGCCGCCTGCGGGGATGCGAACGAAACGGGAATGCCAGTGGTCGTGCTGACACGACAGAACTGCGCGAAAGCACTCGGACAGACATTGAACAGTCATCTCGATGGCCATCCAATACTTACCATCGACGAGGTCGAGGCTGACGAGGGCGATTACCTCGATATCGGCTCTCCACTTGCCGATAGCGATACCGTACCGGTGGTCGTGAAGACGTTAGCCTTCGGTGGCTGACCACGGTGAACGGTATCGCCGTACCGTCTCTCGGATCGGTGTCTCCGGGTCGGTTCAATCTCCATCAGTACCGTACAGTTCGTTTACCGCCTCGATGTTTGGTGCGATTTCGGTCGCTGTCCCAGACGCTTCCATTGCGCTCTCAGTGTCTTTCAATCCGTTTCCGGTCACCACGACCACCACCGATTCGTTCTCCTCGATGAGACCTTCCCGAAGTGCCGTGCGAACGCCGGCGACAGGCGCTGCACCCGCCGGCTCCGCGTAGATGCCCTCAGTGCTTCCGAGCAGCTTCTCCGCGCGCAGAATTTCCTCATCATCGACCAGAACCGACGAGCCACTGCTCTCGTTCAATGCTCTGAGCGCTTTCACCGTATTTCGAGGCCGACCGACTGCGATGCTGTCGGCGCGCGTGCTCGCCAGTTCGTCGGCCGAACCGTGCTCGTGGAAGGCGTCGTGGATGGCTGCCGCGCCCTCGGCCTGGACGCCGAGCATTTTCGGAACCTGCTCGACGAAGCCCATCTTCCGGAACTCGCGGAAGCCCTTCCATGCACCGTGGATGGTGCAGCCGTCGCCCATCGAGAACACCAGCCAGTCCGGGACGTCGCCACGGGTCTGCTCGGCGATTTCGTGGCCGACGGTCCGCTTTCCCTCCACTTGGTAGGGATTGATCGCCGCGTTGCGGTTGTACCAGCCGAACTCCTCGGTGGCTTCCATCGAGAGATCGTAGGCTTCGTCGTACGAGCCGTCGACGGCGAGCACGTCCGCTCCGTAGACGAGCGGCTGGGCGAGCTTTCCCACCGGCGCGTCGCTCGGAACGAACAGCCGACAGTCCACTCCAGCACGGGCGGCGTAGCCAGCGAGCGACGCCGCAGCGTTGCCCGTTGATGCGCAGGTGACGATGCCACGGCTGGCGTGCATTGCTTTGGTGACCGAGACACTCGTCGCACGGTCCTTGAGGACGCCGGTCGGATTGCGGCCGTCGTCCTTCACACGCGTTTCGACGCCCAACTGTTCGCTCAGTCGTGGCGCATCGTACAGTTCCGTGCCACCCTCGCCGAGCGTCACGGGCGTCGCATCGTCGTCGACGGGAAGAAACGCCCGGTACTTCCACTGGCTTCGGATGTCGCCATCGAGCGGCTCGTCGAAACGCTCGCGAATTCGGTCGTAATCGTACTGCACTTCGAGGATGCCGCTCACGCCACTATGGTTCGGACAGGTGTAGCTAACTTGCCCGGGGGCGTATGTCGCCCCACACTGTACACACTCGAGGTTCTTGACGTGCTTCATCGACATACTCCTTCGAACGAGAACTATCGATAAATAACGTCCACCCTGATATCCGATGCGACCGGCGTTTGTGTCGGTTTTGGGTGGGGAACAAAATCTGCTGATAACCTTCTCAAAACCACGAGAAATCAAAGATTCCACCTGATTATTTATACTAGGTATGACAACAGCACGGCACGAGGTATCACATGTCTTCAGACACAGAAGAGAGCGGTCTCGTTCGTCAACTCAGTTGGGTTCACGGCGCTACAATCATGGCGGGAATGATGATCGGAGCCGGGATCTTCGTCATTACTGGCCAGGCGGCTGCTGTTATGGGACCGACTGTTCCCCTTGGATTCCTTGCGGTAATTCCACTCATCATCGTCACTGCACTCATATATTCGATTTACATGAGTGGACCGCTGGGAGAACACGCCGGGGGCGCATACGTTCACATCTCCCGGACGTGGAACTCGTTGTTCACTGGCTACATCGTCATGTGGGTAAAATGGGTCGCTTATGCGGGAACGATTGCTGCTATCGGAATCGACCTCGGTGGTGTACTCCACACCTTCGATGTACTTTCCTTTCTTCCGGCCCAGACGTGGGCGCTCTTGGTGATTACCGTCCTGTTCGTAGTCAACTTGATAGGAATCGATATCTACGGCAACGCACAGGCGTTTATGACCATCCCGCTCGTCGTTGCTCTCCTTTTGCTAGTTGTCCCTGGACTGTTTGCCGTCAGCGGTGGCAACTTCACACCCCTGCTCCCGGCAGAGCTGTACGCGGATGGCTATATTGACCCCGTACTATCTGGTACTGCGGTACTTCTGTTCTCGTATATCGGCTTCGAGGCGCTCGCACAGGCTGGCGAGGAGATGAAAGCCCCACAGCGAACGCTGCCGAAACTGTTCGTGTACACTTCGGTTGGCGTTGGAATACTCTACACGCTCGTCACGTTCGTGGTAATCGGCGTAATCGGGTGGCAGACTGCGGCCTCGGTGGAAGCACCCCTAACCGCAGCCGCACAGTCGTACTTCCCGGCCGGAACAGCCGTCGTCATCGCGCTCGCTAGCATCCTCGCGTATTTGACCACAATAAATACGTCGTATCTGGTCCCGAGCCGATTGTTGTACGCTTTCGGCAAGGATAACATCGTTCCGAGCACTCTCGCACACGTCAACGAACGGTTTCACACTCCGGACGTGTCGCTAACGATCACGTACGTAGTTAGCGTCGTTCTGGTACTGACGGCCACGTTCCAGTTTGCGATACTAATAACCCTCTCTGCGGTAACGCTCGTTTATTTCACGCATTCCCTTTCAGGGATGGCACTGCCGTGGCTCCGGCCGGAGCTGTATGAGCAGTCGGAGTTCCGTCCGTCACCAATAGTGTGCTCGATCATCGGCGGTGTGAGTGCGCTCACGATGGCAGTGCTCGGATGGCAGACCCTCTCGGTGAACGGACTGGAGCCAGCGGCGAGGACGGTGCTGGCTGGAAATATCGTCGAGGGTCTCACCTCAAACCCAGCACTCATGCTTCTCGTGTGGGCTGTCGCCGGTGCAGTCGTCTTTTTCGGCTACCGCCTGTATCTCCGCTCTCAGGACCTCGATATCGAGGAACGGCAAACTATCAAGGCGCTTTACGATTCTCCTGACTCAACCAACGACGACTGATCGCGTGGCTACAGCCATCGGGCACGAACCATCTCGTTTGGGACCAACATCTCAGCGTCGAATGAACGAACTCTCATGCTCTAGTCAGATGGTAGCATACCTTTATCCGCAGCCTGCGTGAAATAGTTCGAATGAAAAACGGTGATCGGCATTCAGAACTCGAAACTCTTGCCCGTGATCTCGTGCGTCTCGAATCGGAGAATCCACCGGGAAACGAAGCTGCCGTCACCGAATTCGTGGCCGATTGGCTAGACGAACACGACATCGAGCACGAAATCGTTGAAAAGCCGTACGAGGATCGTCCACAGGTCGCCGCATGGGTCGGCTCAGGCGCGCCAACCGTCGTGTACAACAGTCATGCGGACGTTGTGCCTGCCGGCGATGTCGACCGCTGGACGCACGATCCATATGGCGGTCACATCGAGGACGGAAAGCTCTTCGGACGGGGGGCGGCGGACATGAAAACGGGGCTGGCCGTGGGAATGCTTGCGATCCGTACCATGCGAGATGAGATCGAGTCTGGCCACCACAGCGGCTCCATCGTATTGCACGTCGCCATCGGCGAAGAGACGGCCGATCCGGGGACCAAAACGTTGCTTGAAAAAGGGTTCGATGGCGACTACGGTATCGTCTTGGAGCCTACCGACTTTCGAGTGGCTACCCGGTCGAAAGGGCTTGCGTGCTACGAGATAACGGTTCGCGGCGAGCAGTCACACGCGAGTCGTCCCGATCAGGGCACCAACGCAATCGAAGCGGTCGGGCCGCTCATCGCCACCGTCGACGACTACGACACCGAACTCAGGAAGAGCGAGGATTCACTCGTCGGTCGCTCCTACGCGACGCTCACACAGATGGCAGCCGGTATCGACTCGAATATGGCTGTTCTTCCGGAAGAAGCCAGCCTCCTCCTCGACCGGAGAGTTCTTCCCGGCGAATCGCTTGAAGACGTGGATGACGAGATAGCGTCCCTTCTTGCCACTCTCGCCACGGATCATGATGTCGACGCGACGTGTCGGCGCGTCCAGAAGTACGCCGCGGCATCTGTGCCGACGGATACCCATCTCGCATCGGTGCTTCGATCGAGCGTGGGTTCGGTAACGGGAACAACGCCCGCTCCGTGGGGTATCGAAGCAGCCACCGACGTGCGGAACTTCGTGAACGATGCAGCAATCGATGCCGTCACGTGGGGTCCCGGTCGTCTTGAACAGGCACACACCGTTGATGAGCACATCAACCTACGCGATGCTGCCGCCGGACTCAATATCTTGAAACGAGCAACGCGAGAGTTGCTTGCATCGGGGTGAGATGAGAGATTGACTCAATCGGCAGTGTTGAGTGGGTTTGTTTTCGCTGACGGATCGATCCGATTCCGCGACCCCGAAGCCACCCTCAAACATGCTGCCGACACAACTGACCGACTTGACTGAGATGGAGCCGCTTGACCGTTTGTGTCTACAACAACTCGCTGTCGACGCGATCCATCGCCGTACAGCGCCCGCGAGTTCGACACTCCCGACCACAAGGAATTCGTGAAACAGACGAGCGAGCGTGGCCACTTGCTGACGTTCCCGACTGTACGAGAGTTTCCGGACAGCGAGTACAAGACGGTCGGCGGCTACAAGCGTCTGGAGGCCGCCCGACGTGCGGGCCTCAACAAATTCACCGTGCGCGTGCTCGACCTCGACAAGTGGGAGACTGCCCGCCGGTTTGTCGACGGGCATATCCCGGATCGAGGGCGATGGGACAGCTCCCGCGAGGAGCCTGAGATTGAGGAGTTGACCGAGTTCTCACCGGCGAGTTCGTTTGAGACACAGCCAAAGCAAGGCTGAAACGAGAATCTTCAGGATTCGTCCGGTGGTGGGCTTCGGCCGCCGTGGAGCGTCGTCTGTCTTATGTAACGCTCGGTGGCTTTATGCGCTCTCGATTGTTACATAAGGTGGTTATGACCGAACAGGATCCGCCGGCCCCTCCGGGGCAGTTGCCGAAGTACCTCGCCGAAGGCCTGCCCAAACAGGACAGCGAGACGCTCGCAGAGACGCTCGCAGAGACCCGCGAGTACATCGAGGAGTTGCTCGCGTGGAGAGAGCGGCCGGTCGAAGAGCACGACCTTCCTGAAGAAGCCGAGCCAGTTGACGAATCCACCCACGGGCAGGGGACCGTGATCGAGGAGATGGTGACCTGTGGCGACGAATCGTGTGCGTGCATGACCGACGGCGAGAAGCATGGGCCGTATCTCTATCGGTACTACCGCGAGGATGGAACGCTCACCTCGGAGTATCTCGGGAAACCATGAGCGGACCGCCGCGCCTTGTGTAACAATCTCCATTTACTTCCCACGAAAAATTACATAAGGGTTTGGGCATCAATGATTGGTCCGGCCGCTGGTGAGACTCGGTTGAGATTCTTGCGACGTTTGCTGGAGACACGAGAAATTCCCCCGTAAGGCAATCGTTGGGCGACTATTCGAGGGTGGCGAGAACGCGGATGTCGGTGTCATCGTGGCGCTCGCGTTCGGTCCGCGCGCTATTGTCGCGGAGGGAGGTTTCGACGCGCTTGTCGAGGGCGGCCGGTTGTGGATGGTCGATGTGGACGATGAGCGTCGAGTGGTCCGGGTCGCTGTTGTCGATAACGAGCGAGAGTTCGTTGAAGTCGTCCAGGTGGCGGTAGTCGCTGAATTCTTCGGCAATTCCGGTAGCTGTTCTTCGTCTCCAGTGAGGGCGCTACGATTCGATGAACGTTGTCACTTCGTAAAGGAGCTGGTCGAGGTCGTCGATCAGCGGCGAGTGGCCACAGTCGTCTAAGACGAGCAATTCGGCGTTCGCACCGATGTCTGCAACCGTCTGTTTGACCATCTCCTCGGTAATCACGAGGTCGCGCTCACCCCGAAGTACAAGCGTTGGCATATCGATCTCGGTTGCTTTCCCCGTTCCCTCGGTGACACCATTGTCCTCTTCGGAGATGTTGAATTGTGCCAGCGCGTAGTCGACATCGACGATATTGCGTTGGGTGAGCATATCTTCGACATACTCGTCGTATCGGGCAGGTTCTGGCTGGTTGTGAGTGTAGATGAGCTGCTCCCAGATTGCCCGCATCGTCGCTCCATCGTTCGTCCGCTGGGCCTCGGCGACGGGCATGACTTGGATCGGATCCTCGGCGATTTCTTCACGCGTGGTGAGAAATTCGTCGGTGGGTTCACCGTTCTCGTCCTTTCTGTAGATCGGATAGCCACGCGTGCTCACCGGAGCCATGAGAACGAGTTTCCGAACTCGGTCAGGGTGGTCTGCGGCGAATTCCATCGCTACTCCGCCGCCGGTCGACCACCCCATGAGGTGAAACGCTTCGAGGTCGAGTTCGTCCACGAACATCTCGACGTCGTTGGCGAAGTTGGCAATCGAATCGATCTGTGTTTCATATGATGAAGCACCGAACCCTCGCATATCCATCGCATAGAGCTTGTATTCTGGATCCATCGCTTCGAGCAGGACATCCCAGTGTTTCGAGGATGTCTGGTTGCCGTGGAGCAAGAGGAGTGGAATCGTCCCGCCCTCACGCTCGCGGTAGCTGATGGTTTCGCCGTTCGGCAGTTCAGTTGAGTGGAGTTCGGCGGTCATATCGTCTGTTGACATCCCGTACAATTTCTCGTATGGACATATAATTCTTGACACGCTCCTCTTTTGGCGTGCTTACTTAGCATGGTGCCTAGAGCTTGGAGTTTTGAACCGTGGTCAGGACTCGGTTGTAGTCGCGGGGCTTCTACAGTCGAACACTCACAGTAATGCCCTCTCCGACGGGGACGAGGACGGTCTCGAATGCAGAATTTGTGCGGACGTGGTGGTAATAATCCGCGATGCCAGCCAGATTCTTGGTTTCTGGTTCGTGATCGTCCTCTAAGACAGCACGAAGCTCTTCAGGGTCAAACTGTCCAGTGGCAGTGATGACGTTGTCGGCGATGACGACACCACCAGAAGCAACCTTCTCGCGGACGGCTTCGAAGGCGTCGACGTAGCGGTGGTTTTCGTTGTCAATGAGTACGAGGTCGAACGGGCCATCGTAGCGCTCGATCGTCTCCAGGGCGTCACCCTCCTCGAACACTGCGCGGTCATCGTAGCCGCCGCGAGTGAGGTACTCGCGGGCCTGCTCTAATTCGTCGTGGTCGACTTCGGTGAGAACGATCCGCCCATCAGACGAGAGTGCTGGTGCGAGCCAGTACGCGGAGTAGCCGTAGCCGGAACCGAACTCGAAAACGGACTCGGCATCAACCAGTCGGGCGCAGAGCCGGAGGAATTCCCCGACATCAGGGCCGACGGTTGGGAAGTCAGACTCGCGTGCCTGCGCTTCCATCGATTCGAGTACTTCGTCCATCTCGGGAGTCGTCAGATGGAGCAGTCGGCCAACCGCTTCAGAGACAAGTTCGGTCATGGTATTGCACGCATGTGGGCCGAGTGCTAAAACTCGCTGTGTCACTCGTCGAGTTGATATTGACTTCTTGCTTCTGGGTGTTGACCGAGTGTAGACAGTGGGTGATGGCGGTTTTCCGGTGCGTTCGAATAGGGGATTTCGTCCGATGGTTCTGGACCGAGCGTCAGGAAGAGGTACCTTCTGGACACTCCTAGCTCACTTGGTTTCAAACTCAAAGACTCGCTGCAACTCAGTTTCTATTCGAGTACTTGCCTTCGTGTGCTTGTCGCCGTCCATTCGGCCTGACGATTTCGTCGCTGACGAGCATATTGTCAATCGCGATATGGAGATCAGGAAACCCTCATTGAACTCACATCAGGAACTGAGAGCTGGCAAATGACGTTCCACGCACCCTCGTGCAGAGCTACGGAAATCAGAAGAACCGAGAGAGACTGCCCAGTACAGAGATTGAACTTGAAACGAACGGAGTAGTGACAGAATTTTTTAGATGCCTCTATTACATTAGGACACAAATATGCGTGGTGAACGGTGTAAGGATCATGGACCCGTCGCTCGAAGACATCGACTTTCTGGCCCGCTCACAGCACCGCATCGGGGTGCTCGCCGCACTAGCTGAGAATTCCTCTGATCGTCGTGATCTGCAAGACACCACCGAGGCCTCGGCTTCGACTATCTCCCGTGTTCTCAGTGATCTCGAAGCTCGCCACTGGGTCACCCGAGATCCGCCTCGATACGAACTGACGCCGTTAGGAACTTTTGTTGCCACGCGATTCCTCAATCTCCATGACGCAATGGGCCTCGAACGAACGTTACGCGATGTCTGGCAATGGCTGCCGCGTGAGATGGATGGATTTTCAGTCGAACTGTTCGATGACGTCGTCGTCTCGTATCCGGGGCCTGCGTATCCCTATCAACCCGTCGAACGCGTGACTCACCTGCTTGAGCACACCGAGACGATACGTGGCTTCGGGACGACGATCTACAAATCAGGGAACATCGAAGTGTTCTGTCGGCGCGTCATCGAAGGGATGGAGATGGAATATGTCTATGCGCCATCAGTTCTTCGAGCCATCATCGCGTGGAATCCCGACCTTGTCGCCAAAGTCTTCGCGTGCGAGAACTGCACCATCCTCCTGCATGACGACCTGCCGGATGGCGATCGGTGCGGACTCAACGTCATGGATGACTGTATCGGACTCTGTGGACACGATCGCGAGACCGCACAACTCAAGGCCGTGATCGATACAAAATCGTCAGAGGCGCGCGACTGGGCGACTAATGCGTACGAGCGCTATCGTAGTGAAGCGCGCCCGTTTGATCCGGACGCATTCGAGACGGCAGATCACGATCCACAAAGGATTACGTTACGCGTTGAGGCCTGATTGTCGGTCGGTATCCCCAATTTGCTGTAGCGTTCTACTGGTTGATTTCATTTGTTGGGGATGACTCTCTGCTCATCAGAGGGCCTCTTTTCCGTCTCGTCGGACCGAATGCACCCCACTCGCAACGATATCGGTTGCTACAAGATGCGAGAACGAGACTGCCGATATAATTGATGGAGGATACTATTTGCAAGGGGTGAAATTTTGCATGGAATAACTACATTTCCTCATCCAGCGTACTAGCGGTCGCGGAAGGTAGACACCTGCCGCACAGGAGAGAACTCATGCAGAAAGCAAAAGAAGAACTCCCAGTTGCGATAGAGACACCGGACGCGAAAGTACGACAGCAGACGGACTTCGGTGCGGCGACCGACTACGGCGAACTGGCCGCAGAACGCCTCCGGTTTGCTGCCGGAACCGACCTTACGCCGCTCCTCAAAGGTTTGGAGGACGATATGTGCCAGTGTCCCCACTGGGGCTATGTGCTGGACGGCGCAATCAACCTTCGCTACAGCGACGGGATTGAAGAAGTCAGCGAGGCAGGCGATCAACTCTACTGGCCGCCGGGACACACCCTCTGGGTTGAGGAAGACACGGAGTTCATTCTCTTCAGCCCGCAGGACGACCACATCGAAGTCTTCGAACACATGGCCAACAGGATGGAAGAGTTGGAGGAGTAGAGCATGGCAAGGATCTACGATCAAGAGGCTGACGACGCGTTCCAGCAGGCACACCGTGAGGTACGTCAGGCAGTCTTAGAAACTCAGGATATGGTGGAGGCGATGTGTCCGCATCCCGACTGTGGACTAACGACAACCGCACCGGCCCCCGATGTAGGGACGAAGATAACGGTAACACGCAGTGCAGCCCTGTTCGGCGACTACGAGAAGATGCGCTGTCCAGAGGGACACAAGATATTCGTTCACTACTGCAAGACATCGTAAGGGCGGTGAGACCGATCGAGAAAACGTTTCGAGTGGTGCGTCGTCCGAACGACTGACCTACGACAGGTAGTCTTCCCGTTCGAAGATATCCTGTCACCGCTCGAAGAAACCGAATTTTTCGCTCGCTCGACTAACCCCACCAGAATTCTCGGCCGATAACTCGTATCCGATCGTCCGGCAGCCGACGCTCGGTGCCGACACTCGTAAGCTCGACGTCTACACGGCGGTCGCTGACGACCTCGGCATCTCGCTCGCGGAGTGTCATCAGGGGATGTACGCAGATCTCGATGCGAATAGCCGCCTCGTACGCTTCGGCGATCAGGTCGCCGAATCGATCGAGCTGGACATCAATAGGACGACCAGTACGACCCAGTTGACTGGCCAGAGCGAGGAGGAATACGCCGGTAAGGCACTCACTGTCGAGTGGCTGTTGCATCGGTACAACCTCGCGCTCGCGCGCAGTGCTCTACGATGCGACCGAGTTGCGCATTCGGGTCTGGGACGATTTTGCGACGGTATTCAGCTACGTGAAGCTGTTCGGGTTGATGCACCGAATCTATCCGATTGACGAGAGCGGCGAACGCAGCTCGAGCACGGACCGTGTGGACGGATACGAAGCGATCTTGGACGGTCCGGCCTCGCTGTTCCGCCAGTCGCGCAAGTACGGCATTCGAATGGCGAATTTCTTGCCCGCGTTGCCTCACTGCGAGCGGTGGGAGCTCACCGCGGACATTCTCACCGACGAGTCAGCCAACGAAACACGGGAGCTGACACTCGATCAGGCGGCGGGGCTCCAGACACACTACAGCGGTGGCAGCCAGTTCGACAGCGACCTCGAACGAACGCTCGCCGACAAGTGGGAGCGGGCGAACACCGACTGGGAGCTAGTTCGCGAGGACGACGTAATTGATCTAGGTGAAGAAGTGATGCTCCCGGATTTCGCGCTCGAACATCCCGACGGCCGCCGGGCGATTCTGGAGATCGTGGGTTTCTGGACGCCCGAATATCTCGATGAGAAGCTCGCCAAGGTTCGTCAGGCCGATGCGGATAACCTAGTGTTAGCCGTGTCCGAGGAGTTGGATTGCACGAGCGAGGACATCGATCTCAGGGCTGAGCGGCTGCTCTGGTTTAAAACCGGTCTTCATGTGTACGATGTCGTCAACCTCGTCGAAGAGTACGCGATGTAGTTGCCCTTCGCCTCGAATTCCCTCGTCCCGCTCTTGGAAGTAAAGCGGCAAGACCCTTAACGAATCGGCACGATACATTGCTTATACTGTGAACGAGACGATCACCTGGCTTCACAATCGATCACAGCATCAAGGACGGATACAGTATCACGAACGCACCCCGGACGTGAAGCCACACTTACGGATCTCGATCTCAACTACCGGATCGACATGGCGATCGCACGACGCAATATCGACCAGCTCTATCATCATCAGATCAACGCCATCAAAGTCATCTGTACCGATCAGAACGTCGTCCTCGCGACACCGGCCACCAGCGGGAAGAGCCTCGTATACACCATCTCAGCGTTTGAGCGCGCTATGATGACCAGAAACAGTGAATGAACACAGCATAGCTGTTGATTTCGGATAACGAAAATGGTCTCACAAGAGTCAGACGGTAAGAACACCGCAGTATCGTCAGCACTCACTAATCCAACTCGTCGTCGGCTTCTCACCACCACAATCGCTACAGGCACCACTCTTGCAGGCATCAGCAATCAGACGACAGTAGAGGCTCAATCAACTACAGAGGCCATACAGCCCTCACAGACGATACGCTTCGACGGTGCGGTTTCAGGATGGATCGGACGCACTCCCACAGCAATACGGACTCAAACCAATCCTACGCTATTGCTGGAAGCTGGACGCACATATCATATTAAATGGAAAAACACGGACGGCCAACGGCACAATATTGCGCTCCTAGACGCTGATGGGTCAGCACTCAAACAAACGTCATTCACAACCGAACGTGGTGTGGTCCAGACGATCATGTTCACTGCAACGCACGAGATGGCCGAATACGTTTGTGAGGCACATCCTGGGTCGATGCGCGGCGATATCACTATCGGGGACCAGCAAACAAGCACTCCAACGCACAGCCAGCCAGACAAGCGATTCATGCCGTGGGGAGCAACTATCGGTACCAAAACGGTTGCCGACGGCTCTCTTAGTGCACCAGTCGATTTCGAAGTTGTCCCAGATGACACTGACCGATGGTGTATCGTCGACCAGGTAGGGCAGATCTACGTCCACACAGCAGATGGGTTGCAGAACAAACCATTCCTCGATATCGCCGATCGACTCATCGATTTCGGGCAAGTCGAAGAGGGCACGATTGATGAGCGCGGATTCCTCGGGCTTGCCTTCCACCCGCAATTTCAGGACAATCGAAAATTCTACGTCCGCTACAGTGCACCCGCACGACCGAAAACGCCCAAGGGCTACACACACATCGAGCGACTCTCAGAGTTTACGGCGGATCAGAACCGTCAGCACGGACGCCCAGCCTCCGAACGGATCATACTGGATATCCCGTCACCACACCATACGCACAACGCTGGTTCCGTCATATTCGGCCCTGACGAGTATCTCTACATGGGAATGGGCGACGGCGGTGGAAGTAAACTCGAAACCGGACATACCGACGACTGGTTTGAGAACAACGGTGGCAACGGCCAGGACGTCACGGATAATCTCCTCGGAAGCATTCTCCGAATTGATATCAACAACCGAGCGAGCGGCAAACAATATGCGATCCCAGACGACAACCCTCTCGTCGGAAAACCAGGCCGTGGTGAACACTATGCCTGGGGGTTTCGCAATCCTTGGCGGATGAGTTTCAACGATGGACAGTTATTCGTCGCTGATGTGGGCGAAAGCAACTACGAAGAAGTGAACATCGTCGAGAAAGGGAAAAACTACGGTTGGAACGTCCGAGAAGGATTTCATTGCTATAGTACGGACGATCCACAGAACCCGCCTGAAAAATGTCCGCAACGAACCCCACCAAACGTCCGTGGCGGCGAACCGCTAATTGATCCGATCATCGAATATCCGCACGTCTACGAAGATGAAAGCGTTGGCCTCTCAGTGATTGGCGGTTACAAATGCGAGGATGAAACGATGGCAGATCTACAGGGCAAATACGTCTTCGGAGATTACAGTAAGGACGGCCAACCACGAGGATCACTTTTCGCTGCTACTCCATCTCCGGATGCTAAGAAGGAAACCACGGGTGGAGACGAGAACAAATCATGGGAACTCGAAGAACTCCAGATAGCCAGCTCGAACACCAACGAGCTCGACTCGTATGTTCTTGGGTTTGGACGCGACGACGCAGGCCAACTCTACGTACTCACGACAAAGGTACTCGGAGTCGATCCAACAACTACATCTGGCCAAGTACAACAGCTTGTCTCGAATACAGCAGGAGAGCAAACACAAGACGAAGCCGGAAGTAATGTTGGAGGACCAGGATTCGGCATACTCGCAGCACTGGGTGGAGGGCTGATCGCAGGCCTTATTCGAGCGTTATCCTCGATTCGAGAATAGCTTCAGAGTCGAAGTATCTCGAGTTCGCAGACTGGAATCCAGTACGCTCGCAAGCGTCGATTGTATAGCTCATCTCCTCTGGGAATCCTGCTCCTCGCGTCGTCGTTGATACTGCTCGCGGCGGCTCCGGCCTAACAAGCACGATTGAGTCTGAAGCTTTTCCGGAGTTAGAGAGCAACTGCGGTCCCACAGCGATGTGTCGCCATCATCGAAGAAAAAAGGTGGGCAGTGGGGGGAGGGGGTAATTTTTACAGAGTCTGGCGTGGTGGCTGTCAGTATGATAGGGGGACTCATCCGGGTTGATGACGATGCGGAGTCGGAAATTGAAGCGTTGGGATCGCTCCCACAACCGGGGAATCGATATGAGTCAGCGTGACTCGACAGTGTTGCCGTCGCGGTGTCTGGAGTGTAGATTCGAAGTAGCCCCTGGCAGAGACGAGTGGGATCACGTGGAGGCCCCGCCGCTCGGAACGCTGACACAATGTCCGGAGTGTGGGAGTACGAATGTCCTGAGCCGCGGATAGCACGCTGGATGATTTTGCTTGCTTTCGATAGGGTATGATAAAGCCATCTGTCGTTAGCTAAGAGACGAATCGCATGACTGCGGCTGGAATCAACACCAATTCCTGAGTGGAATGATGACGGAAGATGTGATGTCAGGGGCTGATTACAGCCGTCAGATATTCACGGACGCAATACGTGAATAGGTTCACCGATTCAATGGAGTTGAGTACAGCGAGAGCAGGTTTCGAAGCTCATCGAATTCTTCGAAGAGCTGGTTTTCGATTTTACTTTGCTCGGAAGGCTTCATACATATAGACCGTACAGCAAAGCTGTACCGGCCCGAGCAGCACCGACTGAACAGCGCTCCCATAGACAATTTGGTTGGAAAATCCCTGGAACAGCTCAGCAGTCGTCCCCGTTGAGATACCACCTGTCGCGAGAATCGAGCCACCCCAAAAGATCAGCGAGATACCGAAAAACACCGCAGCGACACCGAAAATCGTCCAGACATTCCCACTACTGATCGCCCAGCTTTGCTGGAGACCGCTACTCGGACCCCGTTCTTCGAGCATCACAGCCGCCGTCGTGAACTGGAATCGCAATGTAACGTAGATACCCGGTATCACTAACAGAAGCGTCGCGAATCCACCGATAATACCCGCAATTAACGACGCGAGAAACGTGTACACGATCAAGATGACTCGCGACCCCTCCGTATCGAGGGTTTTCCCCATCCCTTTGTAGGCGACTAGCGTCCCAATCGCGGTGACGATTATCGACACGAATCCGCTGAGACTGGCTGAGGATACGTTTGCTAGAGCCGCAATAACGTAGAGACCAAACAGGATCGGGACGTTTGTCGCAATTGATGCCCCTTCTTTCAGAACCTCAATCACTCCTGGTGAACGAGCGTTTTCCATTTCTTCCTTGGAGACATTCGACATGCTCATCGTACCGTAATTTCTCTCACAACGGCACTGTCTAGTTAAGGCGGATCGGCTGATTTCGGCCGTCTGAGGGTTCGGGCCGATATGGAGATTGAGCTAGGATCGATTTGCCGATTGATGGACCAAAGAGACGATCAGTGGCCTGATCGAGAATCCCCATCTGAATCCGACCTAATTCCCCAAAGAACTACACTCTCTTCGTTGGATCTGCTTATCTAGACAGTGCCCTCACAACTGTCTGATAAATATACTGAAAGCCAGTAATTCGCTCTCGCTGGCGAGTTCGTTTGAGACGCAGGTGGAAAGCGGTTGAGGTGGCGACTACGGACGGTTGTGTTCTGATGGTGACCTCTCCTTGTAGGGCGTTAGGATTCGACCTTATGTAACACTCGATGGCTTCATCTGCCTTCGGTTGTTACATAAGTATCATGATCGAATGGGGCCCACCAGATCCGCCGGGGTGGTTGCCGAAATACTTCGCCAAAGGCTTGCCCAAACAGGACAGCGAGACGTTCGCAGAGACCCGTGAGTACATCGAAGAGCTGCTCGCGTGGAGAGAGCGGCCGGTCGAAGAAGACGACCTTCCCGAAGCAGTCGAGCTGGTCGACTAATCCACCCAAGGGTAGGGAACCGTGGTTGAGGAGGTGGTGATCTGTGGTGACGAGTCGTGTATGTGTATGAGCGACGGTGAAAAGCAGGACCGTATCTTTACCGCTACTATCTCGAAAGCGGGAGGCTCACTTCGGAATATTTCGGCAAGTCGTAGTTGATTTGGGGTACCTTGCATAACAACTGATGCCCACGATCCACTGATGAGTACATAAGGCACTCAAGATGAGACGGGGCCTCCGAGTCGGCGTAGCGTTCACAACCAGCCGTCGGGGATATGGACGATTTCGTTGCGGGTGTCCTCGAGTCTGAGAACGCTGAGCGCGTTGTGGACGGAGCGAACGATGTCGCTGCGCGGGGTACGCTGGTCTTCGTAGAAGAGGATACCCCAGTGGTCGGTATCGTCGACGAACTCCTTCGTGACGAAATCCAGGTCGTTGGTGAGAATCATCGCTTCGTTCTCGTTGGCGAACTCCAGAACGGCGGGATCATCCTTCCCGCTAATGGGTGTATCGTAAATAGTCACAGCGTCGATGCCCTCGCTCTGGAGAGTGTTGGCGACGACGGGGGAGATGTGCTCGTCGGTGAGCACCCTCATGCGTGCTGACGGAATTTCTCGGGATCGAGTTGGCGTTCGCTGGCGCGCTGGGCGGCTTGGTGTTTCTTTTCGCGCCACTCCTGCATCTCGTCGGGATGATCGTAGTAGTATGCAAGGGCGTGGTGAACGGCCGCGAGATCGAGGTCGTAGTCCGCGGCCACGTCTTCGGGATGCTCGCCTTTGTCGATGACACGGGCAGCGATATGGAGCACGCCGATACGTCGGCCGTCGATCCGCGGCTCACCACCGAGCGTGTCCTCTGTAGAGACGATCTGAGTCATATCCGTTGTTTCGTGCGTATCGACAAAGAGGTTCGCCCTCTCGGCTTCCATCGTTCTGTGTGGCGTGAGAGTTCGCTGAGATACCTATGGAGATCAAAAGGCTGCTGGAAGATGTCTACCTGCGAAAGCCTATACAGCGCGCTATGTGCGCGAGCAGGACCGTGGAGGTGGGCGGACCCGGAGGGCTGGACTCTCCAGTGATGTTGTTGCGGTGAGATAGTTGAATTACATGAGAACTGCGCATATTGAAGTATCTTCTATCTCTCTTCCTACGTTCGAGATACCCTAATTCTGGAAGTATGCTATGACAACACAAAGGTTAGGGAAACTTATATATACTCTCTCACTAGTTACTATACTAACCAAAGTAGCCTTAACACAATATGAGGGTTAGTTTGGTTTCGCACGGGACCACAGCCTGTGTAGGAGGAAAATTGACCTATGGCAGACAACGCAGACACTCAATCCAGCAGCAGCAGCACCACTACTGAACCAACCACCTTCTTCAGCCGCCGCGGCGTCATGAAAGGAGCCGCCGGTGTCATTGGCGCAGGCGCGCTCGCCGGCATGCCTCTGGTACGGCACCCAGCCGGCCCTCGCCGCCAGCACCTATGAAGCAGGCGAGGATGGGAACGTCACCGTCACGACCAACGCCGGTGAGGTCATCGATGTCATGATCGCCCCCGTTGTCACGCTCAATTGGGACAACTTCGGTGGTGGTGTCGATGCGCTGGATCTAGCTGTCAGCGCGGATGTGAACGGAGATGCCAACACACCGCTCGAGGTGAACCTCACGTCTGACAGTGGGTCGTTTGCTTCTCCGGGTGTTGCGTCGATTCAGGGCGACGGTCCTGGGAACTATACTGGCTCGACTACAGTCACCTTCCCCGAAACCAGCATTATGGGCAACACCATCTCGAGTTCCTCGTTCCCGACCTCGGTCGCACAGGGCGCTTCCAAAACCCAGACCGTGAGCCTCTCGCTTGCTGCGAGCGGTGTTACCTCGATGGGCGGAACAAACGTCTCCGCCGAAGCAGCTACCCTCAGCTTCGATGTCACTGTTGAGAACCCCGATGGGACCATGACCGCAACCATCGACTCCTCGAACGCCGCCGCAACCGGCGCAGATTCGGCGGAGACGGCGTGCTCGATCTGACGACGACCGAGTGGGCTGACGAACTCGTTGGCGGCGTCCTGAATGCCGGGCCGGAGCGTCTCGAAGCCGCAGGACGAACCGGAACGCCGCAGGTCGTCTCGACCGGCGCGCTCGACATGGTCAACTTCGGGCCGATGGACGACATTCCCGAGGAGTTCCGCGACCGGAATCTCCACGTCCACAACCCACAGGTGACACTGATGCGGACGATCCCCGAGGAGTGTGCCGAACTCGGCCAGATCATTGCGAAGAAACTCAATGAAGCGACAGGACCAACTGCGCTTGTCCTGCCGCTTGGTGGCGTCTCGATGCTCGCTGTCGAAGGCGAGGATTTCCATGATCCCGAGGCGGATGAAGCGCTGTTCGACGCCCTTCGTGAGAGCCTCGACGAAAGGATTGAACTTCTCGAATTAGAGACGAACATCAACGACGAGGAGTTCGCACAGACGATTGCCGAAAAACTCGACGAGTACATGGGCGAAGCGGGTCTTGTCTAACTGTTTGGACGACCGGTCGGCACTGGCACTCTGAACAGGTGGCTGAACCGGCCAGTGCGGCCGGGACCGACCGAAGATTGATACGCTGTAGCTGCCGTCCTGTACACATATGACAAATGAAAAGTGGTTCATCGCGCCCGAAGACGTCGAGACGTTGCAATTCGACTGGGGACGAATCAAGTGGCTGAGTACACCCGATGTGACTGACAGCGAGCAGCTCAGTGCGGGAATTGTCCAACTCGCTCCAAAGGAGGGCCACGAGCGACACAACCATCCCGATAGCGAGGAGATTCTCTACGTCATCAGCGGCGAGGGTATCCAGACGGTCGACGGTGAGGAACGACGCATCACTGCCGGAGAGATGGTGCACATTCCAGCCGGCGCCTATCACAGTACGATCAACGCGACGTGGGAGCCCCTCCGACTTCTTGCAGTCTACGCGCCTCCAGGACCCGAGGAGGTTTTACGGGAAGACCCGAATAATTCGATTCTCTCGGCCGGCGACCTCTCGGTTGAGACCGATTAGAGCGAGTGACCTGCACCGCGCAGGTGGCCGACAGACGGTTGCAGGCTGATTCTGGTGGGGCTGATCGACGTATAATGTCGGGTGGTTTTGGAGTGGCCAGGAAGGGGTACCTTTTGGACACTGCTCAAATGCCCTTCTTACGACGTTCAACTGGCACACTGGCTTACATTCCCCGATTCGCCTCGGAGCTTGATCTGTCCGAAGAGGCCACGCAACGCAGCCGCGACCTATTCACGGGCAGTGATCGAAACTGAGGAGAGCTACCTGAGCGGGAAGAATCCTGTTGGGCTTGCAGCTGCTGCGGTTTACGCTGGAGCACTGCTCACGAACGAGAAAGTCACTCAGCCAGCCGTTGGCGAAGTGGCCGATATCTCGACGGTCACCATCCGCAAGCGATACAAAGATTTAATCGAATTTGGTGAAGACATACAAGTTCCATAAGTCAACTTGGCTAAGTAGCGACACTCACCCCGTGGATGAAGTATTTTGCTAGCGGCCACCACGGCCGCAGCAACACATTTCTCTCTGCCCCGCCGGCGTTGGGTATGAACATCTCTCGCGAGCAGTACGATGCTATCGTCATTGGTGTCGGCGGAATGGGCAGCGCTGCTGTCTTTCGACTTGCTGAACGCGGTCTCGACGTTCTCGGTATCGAGCGCTTCGATATCCAGCACGCGCGCGGGTCGAGCCACGGGAGTACCCGCATCGTCCGGCTCACACAGCCCGAAGACCATTCCTACGTGCCACTTGCACGAGCCACCTTCGAGAACTGGCGCGACCTCGAGGCGGCGACCGGCCGCGACCTCCTCACGATTCCGGCTCGATTCACGCCAGCCCAGCCGACGCGGACCTGTTCACTAACGCCCGTCGCTCGGTTGAGGCCAACGATGTCGATCACGAGGTACTTACTGGGACGGCGGTGAATGAGCGCTTTCCGGGATACGACCTCCCGGCAGACTATTGGGTGGTCTACCAACCCGATGGTGGCTTCGTTGATTGCGAACAGGCCGTAATCGCCCACGTCGAGGCAGCACGCGCAGAGGGAGCCACCATTAAAGCCCGCGAGCGCGTCCTCGACTGGCACGAAACCGGCGACGGCGTCCGGGTGAAAACCGCCAAAGGTCGCTACGAAGCTGACAACCTGGTGGTGACGGCGGGCGCGTGGGCCAGCAAGTTCTTCCCCGATCTCGCGCCGGAACTCACCCCTTGCCGGAGGATCATGGCGTGGCTCCAGCCCGACAGGTCCGAACAGTTTCAGCCGGAGACGTTTCCAGTGTTCAGCCTCGCCGGCGAACATGGCGACGGATACGGCTTCCCGATTCATGACGTGCCGGGGTTCAAGTTCGGTCGCGAGCCGTCGTTGCCGAACACCGCCGATCCCGACGAAATGCCCCGAGAGCCAACCACCATCAAGGAGGAACGCCACCGCGAGTTCGCCGAGGCGTACTTCCCGGATGGAGCCAGACCGACGATGCGGCTGCGCACCTGCGTGATCACCGAATCATCCGACGGCCACTTCGTGCTCGGCAGTCACCCGGATTACGAAAGCGTCCACGTCGCTGCCGGATTCACCGGCCACGGGTTCAAGTTTACCGCCATCATCGGCGAGATTCTTGCGGATTTCGTTAGTGCTGGCAATACCGATCACGCCGTCGACCTCCACCGAATCGATCGGTTCTTCGACTCGTAGAATCTCCAGCCGAACTCAGTCGAGCACTCTGCACTCCCACGGGGCCCTCACCAAGGTCTTATATACATGACTACTGCTGGCAACTAATGGCTACGAGAGGCCCCTCGTCGGTAACTGCATCTGCCCCTGGTAGTGTGACGCCAATCTTCGTCCCACCGCAATCTCCACAAGACGGGTCGTTTGGGGTGAGTTTCGCCATTGAGGACGGCGTCGATGCTATGGTTGAGCCCAGTCCCGATACATCGGTCAGCCTTAACGGAGAGCTCACTACCTTCGAGCCCGTTGAAAACGTCCTTCAGCAGCTCAATGTCTCAGCAGCGGTGTCGCTGACCGCGTCGGTTCCGGTCGGATATGGATTCGGAGCCAGCGGTGCTGCAACCCTCGCCACTGCGCTTGCTGCCAACGACGCGTTCGATCTCGAACGGAGCCGCGAGGATCTCCTCGAAGCAGCTCATCGCGCAGAGATCGAAGCCGGGACCGGTCTCGGCGATGTCTTCATTCAGGACCGTGGCGGTCTCGTCTGGAACACTGGTGATGGACCCCAGCGCGCGGAGTTGTCGGCCGATCTCGAGTACACCGCGCTCGATGGCATCACTACCAGTACGGTCCTCGATGACGAGCAGACACTCGAACGAGTACGCAAATGCGGGCGGGAGAGTCTGTCGCGTTTCTCTCCCAAGAATTCGCTTCGAGAACTCCTCGACCTGTCATGGGAGTTCGTGCAGCGGAGTGGGCTCGCAACTGATCAGGTCACCAAGGAAGTCCAGCGCGTCGAACGAGACGGGGGTGCCGCCAGCATGGCGATGTTCGGCGAAACCGTCATCGCTACCGGCGCGCAGAATTTCGTCGAACGAACAACCCCAGTCACGAATGAGGGAGCACACATTTGCTGATTCGAGAGCCGATAGAGAAGTTACATGCGCTTCTCGGCTACTGTAGCGGGCAATCGGTCCTACGTGACGTCCCATGCCAATTGGCAACAAGAGCTAAGTGATAGCCACCCATAACGAGACGTGCAGGCGTGTTTGCCTGTGCTACGTGCGGTCAACACGGGAACACCGTGCGTAGGAGTATACGTGAACCACGGGCCGGGGGCCAAACCGACCGGCCCACTTTCCAGCCAGATACTCGCCGGGGGATGGGACCAGGCTGACGCACTCATCGATAGTTCTGATAGCGAGATCCGACTGGTGGTCACGACTCAGACCGTCTGGCTACTGTGAGCTAACGGATACGCCTCTGTGGCATTCTATGTCGCGCAGAACCCAGCGGACCTCTCTCATCATCACCTTATCGCCAGGACAACTTAAAGAACCAGCGACCACGTGGCGATGATGCGGCATGCCGCTCCATCAAATCGCAGGGTGAGTTTCGCTACTCTCACTGGCGTCCGAGACCGACGAAGCGATAGCGGGATGGGATAGCCAGACATTCCAGCGGGTTCATATCCCGCAGATCGGTGGTTCAAATCCACCTCCCGCTATCCAAATGTTTCTCACTGAGTGGCTTCGAGAGATGCTGTCGACGCACTTGTCGTTAGCTTCGGTATCTGAAGTGCCATTGTCGTCGCTGTGAGCTTTGTGGATGCTCCTGAACGTTTGTCGGGTGGTTCGGCAAGTCACTTGCAATTGCGTGACAGGGTTCATATGCTTCGATACGTTCGGGAATACTCCGAACGGTTCCCCCTTGATCGTTGAGACGCTTGATAAGTTGCAATACTCTTCTTCGGTGACCGCCGCGGAGGCGTCTATGATGAGATTCCATCCGTGTTCGGTTACGGAAATCGGGAGATTTAATTTCAATCTCGGTCACTATACTGCGCCGTCCACGGCCGTGCCCGTTCGATCGCTGCAACGACACTGAGTATATCGGCTTCACCGAACCGCCGTCCGATGACCTGTACTCCGACCGGCAGTCCATTATCGGTGAACCCTGCGGGGGCGGATGCTGCAGGATGGCCGGTCAGATTGAACACCCATGTCAACATCATGTCGGTCGGAACTCCGAGCACGGACTCACCATCAATCTCAGTCGGATAGCCCTCGTTGAGTTGTTTGCTGTAGGGTGGAACCGTTAGCGTCGGCGTCATGAGTACATCATAGCCGCTCAGTGCATCCTGAATGCCGTCGTATGCGGTGGTGCGGGGAATGTTGCGACGTCGTTCGTTGACCGCTGTCGTATCTTCTCCGAGAGCAATCGTCGAACGTACTGTCTCCTCGACATCCGCCGTTTCGAAGTCGATGTCGTACTGTTCCGCGATCGTTTGCGCAAACGTGCTGAAGAACACCCCGACCTGTTCGATATATGCCAGCGAGAGTTCTTCGTACGAGGGCAGCGAGACGTCCACAGTATCGTCCGTTGCGCCAGCGGCTGCCAGATCGTCAACAGCAGCACCGACCGTCTCACGTATTATCGGTGCGATCGGCTGCAGTCCAAGATCCGGGCTGTATGCCACCGATAGCTCATCCGTGGGACGATCGGTCGCGTCAACGTACTCTACACTGGAACGAGGGACGCTGAACGGGTCGCGATCGTCTCGACCTGCGAGGACATCAAGCATGAGGGCGGTATCCACCGCAGTCCGGGCCATCGGTCCACCGACGAAAAACGGGCTATGAGTGCTGAACCCGTCGGCCGGGAGACGTTCGGGAACGAGTCCGAACGTCGGTTTCAGTCCGATCACGTTGCAGCACGCGGCCGGCACTCGGAGCGATCCACCGATATCCGAGCCGGTTGCGAGCCCGGCCATTCCGGTTGCTAGTGCGACTGCCGATCCGCCCGATGGGCCGCCAGCAGAGCGATCGTGATCGTACGGCGTCGGCGTCGCTCCGAAGAGCCGGTTGTCGGTTTTGATAGTATGGCCGAGCGCGGGCGTGTTTGTCGTGCCGATGATAACTGCTCCCGCGGCTTCCAGTCGTTCAACGGAAATCGAATCGGTTTGGGCGACGTTCTCGGCAAGAGGAGTAGGGCCCATTGTATGTCGGATCCCAGCTTTCCGACTCCGGAGGTCCTTGATGGCGATGGGAACACCGTGAAGCCGGCCGAGATCTGTACCGCGTGCGGCTGCTGTATCCGCCTTGCGTGCGCGTTTACGCGCCGATTGATCGGTGACTGTGATGAAGGCGTTCAGTTCGTTGTGGGCTGCGATACGATCCAGTGTTCTTTCGACGAGCTCTAGCGATGATTGATCGCCTTCACGGATCGCTGCTGCAATATCGTGTACCGATCGTCCGATAAGGCGATTCCTGCTCATGTTCAGTGGCGGTTTCGTTGAGGGATATACTGTTGGAAGATTCTATCAATCCAAAGTGAAAATTGTTCACAAGCTATTCATGCTCTGGCTTCTTTATGCTAATCCCCGTACTACTGCCATGGGGGGAGAACGTAGGGAAGTGACATAATACCGCTTCTGTCCTACGTTTTCGAGGCAACATAAATCGGATGGGTGTCAACCAGCCAGAAATTATTTGTTCTTCCTCTGCTTTACACAAATCCTCGGTACTATCACCTGCATGGATTCGTCCGGGAGAACGTGGAGTAGGCATCATGGTCGTTCCTACCTTCCACGTTTCTGAGTTCTGAGTGTTATGGCTGATTTGGCGCATGCTAACTAACCGCAAGGAATTCATCACCATGAATTGTTGAGTCGGGTACGGTAGGTGTTTCGAGTCAGACAACAAACATGGGCGGAATGGTCGTCATGTCTTCGTTCGCTCGTGCCCACGTTTTCGAGGTCAACCGTGCCTCACGCAACCCTCAGAGTAGGCCAGGTCGATCACAACTCAGACGCGATTCTTACTCGTCGCATAACCGGAGAAGCCGAGAGAGGGATTCGAACCCCCGACGTGCTCCTTACAAGGGAGCTGCTCTGACCAGCCTGAGCTACCTCGGCCCACTCCCTATGGCTGACACAGCGTCGTACAAAATAAAAGACTCTGAATCATTCAAGAAGTGGTGCAGTAACAGTTATACTCCGTGATACCGCTCCATTTGTCCAAATTGATTTTCGCAAGCGTACTGGGGATTAGAGAGCTAAGTACGAGTAAAATAGTGGTCCGTTGTGCGGCATCACCATTGACCCCGTGAGTTCTGCACGGGCCATTTGCTTAAGTTGACTGGCCGATCTCCGTTTCAGGAGCTTCAGGAATCGATTCGAATGGAGTGAATTGACCGAAAGAGGCCAAAAAAGGAAAGCGGCTCACGCTTCAAGCACCGTCATACAAATGCCCAACCAATCTATAACACAGCCCAAGAATAAAATTCACCGTCGAAGTGCTGTGAAGACGATTGGCGGGGTTGGGGCTGCTAATCTCCTTAGCGGCTGCAACTCACATATAGGTGGTTTTTCCCGACATGATTCTAATGAACAGAAGCAGCGGAATATGGTCTTTGTGCTGAGCGATGACCACCGCTATGACTTCATGAGTTTCATGGATGGGCCAGGTACGCCAGACTTTCTTGAGACACCGAACATGGATCGAATGGCAGAGGAAGGAGCGCATTTGGCGAACGCTTCGGTCAGCACACCACTTTGTGCACCGAGTCGTGCTTCGATTCTTACCGGCCAGTACGCCCACGAACACGGAGTGATCGATAATCAGCGCACAAAAGTAGATCACGTACCATTCTTCCCACAGCATCTGCAGGATGCTGGCTATGAAACTGCTTTTATCGGTAAATGGCATACCTATCATGCCGACAACGCGCAACCCCGTCCGGGATTTGATCACTGGGTGAGTTTTGAGGGCCAGGGTGAATATTTCAGTCAAGTTTTCAACGTCAACGGCGACCGAGTCAAACGCAAAGGCTATATTACAGATGTTTTGACGAATTTCGCACGTCAATGGATCAACAACCGTGACAGCGACAAGCCGTTTTTCCTCTTCCTTTCGCATAAAGCACCACATGCCTGGTTCCACCCAGCTCCCCGTCACAAAGGCCGGTATGCGAACAAATCGATTGATTATCCGAAAACGATGGCCAGCAAAAACGCAAATTATGGCCAAAAACCCAACTGGGTGAAAAATCAGCGAGAGGGCGTTCGTGGGGTGAATTACATCTTTGGTGGCCGCTTCAACTACAAAAGACTGTATCGCCGATATACAGAGACTCTCTTGGCACTTGATGAGAGTATCGGCACGATAATGGACCAACTCGACGAGTCGGGTCTCGCTGACTCGACATTACTGCTGTACATGGGTGATAATGGATACTCACTTGGAGAGCATGGTCTGATAGGCAAACAAACTGCCTACGAGACATCCGTCCGCGTACCCTTACTTGCGTATGCACCCGGACTGATTGAACCCGGAACAGTTGTCAACGAATGGGTAGAAAACGTCGATATCGCGCCAACGTTTCTTGAAGGGGCCGGACAGTCTCCTCCGGACTACGTGAGCGGTGAGTCGTTCCTCTCCGAAATAAAGGGCAACAGTTCATCTCGGCGGAAAGAGCCGTTCTATGAATCGTTCTGGGGCGGAGTTCCTCAGCATCCGACGATGTTTAGCACACGTAAGGGACGCTACAAGTACATATGGTATTACGGTCCAATAACAGATGAATTGTACGATCTAAAGTCAGATCCGCTAGAGCAGCACAACCTGATTGGAGACAAAAAATATCAAAAGCATTTCAAAGAAATGCATGATCGATTATTCGACTGGATCGAAGCGAACGGTAATATTCAAATTCCTCTTCAGCGTCGCCGCAAAGGGAACAAGGAGAAGAAACGACCGAAGAAAGCTCCGAAGACTGTACCCGACGACATTGAGTGACATCGTACAGATTGTATGCGATGATAATTTTTGTTTTAGAGTAGTTCGGTAGATCGGATAGTCGCGATGACCGTAATTGCTTACACCATACAGCTCGACAACCTCATATGACACAGCGTGATTCTGCGTGCTGTGCAGCTTCACGTGGCAAAAAACGCCACTCTAAGAGAGACAATAGCGAGCTCTCTGTTGCACGCACACGAGTTGAGAATACCTCACTGGCAACGGACGAAGATGAGCGCACTAACAGAATGGTGCACTTGGATGGTGGGACGTTCACGATGGGGACAGACGAGGAGATTGGGTTTGCTGCGGACGGGGAAGGCCCAGCACGCGATGTGACACTTGACTCGTTTTACATCGATCGTTTCGCAGTGACAAATGCCGAGTTCCTCCAATTTGTGCGCGATACGGACTACACCACCGATGCCGAGCAGTTCGGGTGGTCGTTCGTATTCCGAGACTTCGTCGCACTTGGCGATGATAACCAAGAGACAGAGAGAGTTGCAGATGCTCCTTGGTGGGTTGCAGTCGAAGGGGCAAACTGGCTTCGGCCAGAGGGACCGGATTCGAGCATCGGTATCGAAGAACGGCTGAAACATCCAGTGACACACGTTTCGTGGAATGATGCCAAAGCGTATGCAGACTGGTCAGGGAAACGCCTTCCGACCGAAGCAGAGTGGGAATATGCAGCACGGGGAGGGTTAGAGAGAAGGCGATACCCATGGGGCGACCAATTGCATCCAGAGGGCGAGCATCGGTGTAACATTTGGCAGGGAGAGTTCCCCTCGCACAATACCGGTGATGACGGATACTACGGAACTGCACCTGTCTTTGAGTTTCCTTCGAACGGATATGGATTACACAATGTCTCAGGAAACGTTTGGGAATGGTGTGGAGACTGGTTTAGCGCGGATTACCACACGAGTGACGATTCATCGCGAACGAATCCGACCGGTCCACCGAATGGAACAGAGCGGGTAATGCGAGGCGGATCGTATCTGTGTCATCACTCATGGTGCAACCGATACCGGGTAGCTGCCCGTTCGAAAAACACACCAAATAGTTCGACAGGCAACATTGGATTCCGTTGTGTCGTCGATGCTGCATAAGTATCTGTTCGCGATTCAACTTTGTAGACGGGTATCAGTCGAACGGAAAAGAACACTCTAATGCGAGCACACGCACGAACGCTGACGTGGGAGAACGCATTTACAGCATCGATAGTCTACGCGCTATTGCCGTGTTCTTCGTCGTTGTTGCCCACGTCCAGCCTTTCGCTGGAGTTGGATCATATGGGAACCATATTTATTTCATTTTGGATACAATTGGACAGTTCGACGTTCCGTTCTTTTTCGTGACTTCAGGATATTTTCTCAAGGACAAACTAGATTCTGATAGGATCAAATCGACGATCCAGGGTTCCTTTCAGAAGTTGGGTTCACTGTATCTTTTCGGGATTGGTCTCTACATCTCGTCAGTTGCGCTCACAACTGGTATTGCACTTCTCGCAGGGCGACAACCGAGGACGAGCCTGAGTAGCTTGTTCGAGAGCCTCTCCCCAGTAGGACTGATATACTATGGCGATGCAGTTGCACCGCCGCTTTGGTTTCTGACAGCCTTGTTCTTCTCTATCTGTTTTGTCTCGCTGTTCGTCGCCCTCGATAAGACTCGTTGTCTTCTCTCGGCGGCTGCGGCGGCGCACGTTGTGGGCCTAATCGGTCAGAACTATCCAATGATCGCTGAGTTCTCGGTTCCGACTCGTGATGCACTCTTTTTCGGCTTTTTCTACGTTGCCCTTGGCTTTTGGATCAGGTCCGTTCGTTGGTCACCGAGTACGAATCGTCGTCGAACGTATCTCGGGATCGTTATCGCCGCAGCGATCGGACAGATAGCTGAACAGTACGTCGTTAACTATCTCCTGCGAGGCCTTACGATCAGCCAGGGAACATACACTACGGAGTACACTCTGTCAACTGTAGTCCTCGTGTTCGCCTTGTTTGCGTACGCTCTGTCGAACCCGAATTGGGGAAAGAGGACAGTTGCTCCGCAGTTGGGAACTCTCGCTGTTGGAGTCTATCTGGTCCATTTTCCTGTGTATCAGATTTTGAAGGCGCTGAACAGACTTGTGATGGTAACGGGTGGGATCGATCCGATGACGACTGTTGTATGGCAGATCCTTGCAGCGCCGGTTGTCTACATCCTTTCGTTAGTCATGTATGTCCTTTTGGCAAAGATGGGGCTCATCGAGATTGGCGGGAGCCACGTTCCACGGCTTGATCGCGTCCGCACTCGGTTGGGTTCTCAAGAAGGAGCATGAATACGTTCCGAGAGACAAACGGCTTCGACGTCTCTAATCTGATCGGAGTTGTAGCAATGCTCAAACTTGGCTGGTTATCTTATTGTAGCAGCAAAGGCGGTGGCGCAGAAGTCCTCACATGGAATGCGGTAGGATAGATTTGATGTGTCTACAATCAAGTCCATCCTACCGGATAGCGCGACGGTCGAACAGGTCTTCAAAGCACTGGAGACCGAGACAGCAGCACTTTTCGAGCATCTTGAGTTCTCGTTTCTCGTTGACTATCCCGTGTTCGCCCCCGATCCGAGGGGGCGAACACGGATTCACCAGCTACCGGAGCTCCTGAAGGGTCTTCTACACTGCTTCTACCACGATATCTACGGGCCGCGTCCAATGGCCCGAGAACTTCACAACGAGGACGTCTGGCGACAGTGTGGATTCACGCGTCCGCCTGCACGGCGGACGTTTGAGCGGTTCATCACTGACTTCGCTCTCGTTGCCGAGGACGTGTTCATCACGCTGGTCCACGAGCTTGCCGAGCAGGTACCGCTCGGCAAACTCTATCGAATCGATGGCACCGACATCCCCGTCGACCAGCGGGATGATGATGCTGGGTGGAACTACGATCACGCTGAAGACGATTTCTACTACGGATACGGCTGCTGTCTGGTGATCGCTGCTGACAATATTTCGGTTGCAGCTACGTTCACACCTGCGAAGAAGATAGATCAGGAGACGGCGATGCGCGTCACCAGTGACGCGTTCGCCGTCAAGAAACCGATCTGGATACTGGGTGATGCGGAATTCGATATGCTTGACTGGCACGACCGCCTGCTGGAGCAGGGGGTCATGCCGGTCGCCCCGTATAACCAACGCAACGCTGCTGATCCTCATTTCTGCTCGAAAATTCCACCATCTAATTCTTGGCAAATTCCCGATACAAAGAAACGCCCATATGAATCGGAATCAGCCTATAAAGAGATGGCAACGGCTTCCTCTATCGAGTCGGTGAAACAACCGCTTGATATTCGATTCACCGATAGCGAACTTGAATCCGAACATGACCGTATTCTCTCGTTCATAGACGACCTGCTCGCGTATGTCCGCCATCGATACGCCAGCTCGGTCGGCCAGCGCCAGTGCGCCGCCCATCCCGACGCCCTCCTTGGCCTCACCGGCGACGTACGGGTTCATTGCTGAATGGTTGCGACGGTGGAAGTCCGGGTCGGTGACGGTCACGTCCAACGAGAGGTCATTCGCCAGTTCGTTCAGCCGTACCGTCTTGTCGTCGGCGATAAAAGAGGTCGTCGTGACCGAGAGCGTCGCGTCCACGCCTGCGTGTCGAGCGAGGGCGGCAGCGGCGATGAGCTGTGTCCCTCCGGCGAGTGTCACTGACGTATCGGTGGTCGTCGCTCCGACGGTCAATCCGGCCACAGCAGCGAGCACTGGGTCGCCGACGTGGCGTACCGTTTTCACCGGCTCGTCCGCGGTCTCGCCCGCCGAGAGACTACTCGCTGCCAACGCCTCGTCCACCACTGCTTGCTTGAGCGCGAACGGGTTCTCGGGGAGCGAGGGCGACACTGCGGCGCATTCGCCGAGCGCAGTGGTCGTGCCGCCGGGAATTGTCTCGCCGATCACGAGTTCGTCGTCCGGCAGGCTCCGTCCGAGCTGACGGGCAGCCTCGAACGTGTCCATTGCGGAATCGACGGGCCGAGGATGGCGGATATCTCTTCCAGGCATCGCTTCGAGGGCGACAGTCGGTGCACTGGTTGGACGAACGAGACCCGTATCGAGAGCCAGGGTATCGAACTCGATCAGTTCGCGGACGGCGCGTGTAATGACCGCAGGTGTCGGGCAGCCAGTCGGACTCATCGGTATGACTGGTGCCTGGACTGGCTGCCCATATTCCACGATCTCGAGGTCCGCGCTCGGAGTGTGGGCCATCAGATCGGGGTCCGCTCTGGCGGCACTGATCCCCTCGATGTGTGCGGTTTCAGTGGTGCCGGCGACCAAGACGAACCTCATTGGACGAACGATTCCATCACTGCGACCCTCTCCGTCGGTTGCGACTGGGCAACGTGTTCTCGGGCCAAGTAACCGTGGTTCTGGGTTGTGGCACCTGGTACGCTGTGGGAGAGGGCGGGGTTGCGGATAAATTCACGTGTCCTTACTAAGCTAAGCACGAGTAAATTAACCACTCATCGATTAACTCGGCCATGGTCTGGTGTTGCGTCTCAATTTTGCTGCCGACTGGATCAACCACTTTCTGAACGTCAATAAGTTGATCATGCAGGATATAGTCGCCTGAGAAAGTCTTCGATGGTATCTGCAGAGCTCATAAATGTCGTTCCAAGCACGCTCATGACAAGTACGTAGCCGACGGCGAGGGCGGGCAGGGTCTCGGTCAGTATCGGACCTGATCCCTGCGAAGCGGCAAGCGTGGCGATGATGAGCGAGAACTCTCCGCGAGTGACCATGCTGCAAGCGACCCGTACTGACCGACGCGAATCAAGATCGTACAACCGTCCGCCAAAATAGCCCGAAACGAGTTTTGTCGGCGTCGTGAGTACGATTACGAGTACGAGCGGGCCGGCGACTGCGAGCACCAATCGCGGATCGGTTGTCAGACCAATCCAGAAGAAAAAGACCGCAGCGAACACATCTCGAAGGGGCACGAGTAAATCCTCGATGCGTTCGATGTGTTCGGTTGAGCTAAATCCCATCCCGATGAAAAACGCCGCAACCGCCTCGCTGGCTCCAAGCGCGAGCGCTGTGCCCGCTACCAACACTGCGGCCGCCACCGTTCTAAGGACGAACAGCTCGTCCGATCCGGTGGCGAGAAACCGTTCAAACAGTGAGCTGCCGAAATAGACGACAAGAACGAGCACGACGAAAAATCCACCAACGACACCGACGTTCGTGAGAAGTGTTCCGAGGTCACCGCTTCCGCTCAACAGTGCTGCGAGTGTTGCCAGATAGACCGCGATAGCGAGGTCTTCGAAGACGAGGGTGCCGAGGATGGGACTGCTTTCGGCGTTGGCTATCCAGCCCAAATCGATGAGCGATTTGGTGATAACAGCGCTAGAGGAGATATAGACGATGCCGCCGAGGACGAGCGCCTCCAATCCACTCCAGCCGAGCGCCAGTCCGACGGCGATTCCCATGGGGAGATTGATTCCAATGTCGAGCAGGCCCACCTGCGTCATCCGTCGCCCGCTCGCCAGTAGCTGGTCGATGGAGAACTCAAGCCCGAGGAAAAAGAGCAAGAAGACAATACCAAGTTCGCCAGCCACGGTGATGACCTCGTTCGCACCGAGCGCGGGCAGTCCGAGGGAACCGATGACGAACGGATTGGCCACGAGACCGGCGATGATGTAGAACGGAATCACCGACTGATCGAGCGACTGCGCGACGGTGCCCGCGAGCGCAATGGCCGCAAAGGCCACCCCGAGTTCGAGTAGGATTTCTGCCATCTACCCCTCGGTGTCGGTGTCAAGGTCCGTTTTGTCGCCACCGTTGCCGGCAACCACTTCGTCGAGTCGCTGGCAGGCTTCGTGTGAACCGAGCACCACGAGCGTATCGTCCGTTTCAATAGGGGTGTCCGGGTCGGGGTTCGTGATGGTCTCATCGCCGCGCTGGACGGCGATGACCGAGACGCCGAGTTCCTGCCGAAGACGTGTCTCAGCCAGCGTCTCGCCGACGAGCGGTGATTCTTTGGTGACGCTCACCCATTCGATGAGCGTATCGTCTGATAATACTGTGTCGATGGTATCGGTGCGAATCGGCTGGAAGTACGCGCCTTCCATGATAGTTCCTACTTGACGAGCCATGCGATCGGTGAGTTCGAACAATTTTTCGGCGTCCTCGTCGGGATCATCGCGGACGAACAGCTCACGCTTGCCGGTATTGTGAATAACGATGATGAGCCGGCGCTCGCCGTCAAGTTCGACCTCGAACTTCTTGCCGACGCCCGGGAGATTGGCCTCGTAGATGGTCATACTGAAACTCCGGAAGCGGACGACAAAACAGTACGGTCCGAGAGCTGGAAGATATACTCCAACGCTTGCTGCGATAGGGATCGGCAGAAGTCTTGGTACACTGCTTGTAGCGGCTGATTATTGCTGACCTACGGCTTCTGGAAGGGTGATTTCTGAGGATTTTTGGCTAATCCCTATAGCAATATCGTTCTCGTTTCGTCCCTTCGTTTTCCACCTTTGAAATTCGACAGAGATCAGTCGGCCAGATTCCGCTCTGAATGCTCATTCTGACCTTAGGCGATAGCCAGTGGTCTCACACGAAACAACACCTAAGCGAGTTCGGTCCAATACGTCCCGTCATGGCAGCAGTCTCCCGGATTAGGCTGTATCCGGTCAAATCGTTGTCCGGTGTCGATGTCGATAGCGTGCCCATCTCTGATTCAGGGCGGATGCGATACGACCGAGAGTATGCCCTATTCAGCGAGGATGGAACATACGTGAATGGACGACAAAACAAACTGGTACACGAGATCAACACCACAGTCGATCTCTCGGCTAACACGGTCGAATTCAAAATCTACGATACGGACCGTACCTTCTCCTGCGGACTCGATGAAATCAACAGTAATTCGGAACTAGAAGAGTGGCTGACGGACTTTTTCGGCGAACCGATCACGGTCGAACGGGCCGAGCAATCGAACTTCACTGACAGCGCAGGAGGCATCGCCCCGATTCGAGTCACCGCCACGGGCCCTACTCTCGTCGGCGAGGAAACGTTGGCCGAAGTCGCATCGTGGTACGAGGACCTCGATGCGGACGCGATTTTCAGGCGATTGCGGACCAACGTCGTAATTAGTGGTGTCGAACCGTTCTGGGAAGACAAACTCTACTCGAACACGCCAGCCACACGTCGAAACCCCGGTACTGGAGTAGAGTTCACGGTGGGAAACGTCACTCATTACGGAATCATGTGCAAGCCGCGGTGTGTCGTTCCATCTCGTAATCCGGAGACTGGTGAGCGAAAAACGAATTTCGCAAAGAAATTCACAGAAAAACGGAAGGAGCGATTCCCCGAATGGGCTGATGTGGAGACGCTAGGGACGAACATGGACCGTGACGGGGTGAAAGATTACTACTATCTGACGGTCGTAACGCGAATTCCGTCGCGTGAGTCCGGCAAGGAGATCGCCGTCGGTGATGAGATCTCTATTGAGGGGGAAGTTCCCCTCTTGCAGACGCACTAGTTCTGACCTTCCAGCGTTTAGCCACTTCATCCGGACTACGGTTTTGCCGTCCGAGCGCGAGCGTGGTATCAGACGAAATCAGTCACCCAACCCCCATTCACACCGCTCATTTCATCTATCTCTATGAAAATTAACGGATCGAGAGCTATTCTGTCGTTCGACGACTGTCTCCCGCGGTTCCGTGCGCGCGATCGGTCGGCCATCTCTGAGAACGAGCGCACGCGGGGCGCGGGTCCGAAGCGTGTTGAACGCATCCGGGCTGTGGTAAAGCACGAGCGAACCCCTGTTCCCTTCTTCGAGGCCGTACTGCTCCGTGCCGAACATGTCGGCGTTCGCATCGGTCAGCATTTCCCAGATCGTCTGCACGTCCTCGCGGCCGTTCATGTGTGCGTAGTGGACTAAGAGATGAGCTGAGTCGAGCGGATCGGCTTTTCCGTAATGATACCACGGGTCCATCACCGAATCGTGGCCGATACCGACCGTCACGCCTGCCTCGTGTAGCTCGTCGATCCGCGTGTGTCCACGCCGGCGCGGATAGTCGTCGTAACGTCCCTGCAGGACGCTGTTGTCCGGTGGGTTCGTGATGACGCCCACGCCGCTTTTCGCTAGCAGTGAGATCACCTTGTCGGCGTAGGCGTTCGGGTACGAGTGCATCGCCGTCGTGTGACTCGCGGTAGTCCGTTCGCCGATGTCGTGATGGAAAGCTTCGCTTGCAAGCACTTCGGTCAGTCGGGAAGTCGGGTCGTCCGTCTCGTCGATGTGGAGGTCGATCTGCAGGTCGTGGTTTTGAGCGATCTCGACGGCAGTCTCGACTTCCTTCACCCCCTCCTCGCGCGTGTGCTCGTTGTGGGGAATGCCGCCGACGAGGTCCGGGCCCATGCTGGCGGCCTCACGGAGGAGGTCCTCGTTTCCTTCCTCCGTGAACACGCCCTCTTGGGGGAACGCAACGACTTGGAGGTCGACGATGTCGCTCACCTCTTCGCGGAGTTCGAGCAGCGCCTCGAATCCGGTGAGTGTGTTCGGTGACGTCGGCGTGCGTTCTGACCCGCGTCACGCCGTTGGCCGCGAGCCACTCGACGACCTGTTCAGCCCGCTCTTTGACGTCCTCGGTGGTGAGGTCCTGCTTTCGTTCCTCCCAGATGTCGATGCCTGCCGCGAGTGTGCCGACGTCGTTCCAGCAAGGGTCGCCGGCCGTGAGTGCCGCATCGAGGTGGATGTGTGGTTCGATAAGTGGAGGCGTGATGAACTTCCCAGCAGCATCGTAGTGCTGGTCATCGTCGAACGCTGTCGGGTCGCCCTCACCCGCTGGCACGATGCAGTCAATCACGCCCTCTTGAATCTCGATGTCCACCGCCTCATTGCTACGGGTGGTCGCGCCCGTCACGATGAACTCTGCCATGCCGTTGGTATGGCGGCCGCTGCGAAAAATGCGTTGTTGAAGAACTGAGGTCAGGTAGGTGGATTCTCACGTGCGACTAATCTCGAAATCTATACCGGTTGTCTGAATTTCGCAGATAGCTGTGCATGACGAATCCAGCCGTCTGAGATCAGAAGAAACGGATTTAGACCGTGAGAAATTCTCAGAGTTGATTCGATCATTTGTTTCCTCGTCCTGTCGATTTAGCTAGGGAGAAATGTGTCGAAAACACCAGGTAGTGACGTCGCTGCGAGAGCGAACAGAGGACGACGAGAACGAGGTTAATCGCGTTCGTGACGAGTCCGTTGGTATATTTGCCCATCGTCTCCTCGTCGTTGACCGCCCAGAATAACAGAGCAGTTGTGATCGGCAAGCTGATGATGCCGTCGTAGGCCGGGAAGGTAATGATCATCTCGACGACGCTCATCCCGGTTAGCGAAGCGATTGCCGGCGCGAGAACACCCAGAGCAGTTCCGACCAGGTATATTACTTGACCTCGCACGTTTATAAGTGGCCGCTGCGAACCGGTCGCTACGCGACCGATGATGCCGATCACGAAATTTCTGTCCTGCACGGATCTCATCGATGACTTCGAGTGCTTCTCGTATCAGTAGAAACACCACGCCAAAACCTACGTGACGGGCCTTATTGCCGGAGGCAATAAGACCGTCGAGAGCATCTCGAAACGCGTTCTTCAATCGAAGAGCGAACGCGCTCTCAACAACTTCCTGAATCAGTACGACTGGGACGAAGATCGCCTCAACCGCGAGCGGTTGACCGCGCTCCAACAGCACAACGAAACGCGGTGGTCACAGGACGGAGTCGTCATTATCGACGACTCCGTCACCCATCGAACCGGCGACCAACTGCCGAACGCTGGCTGGTTCTACGACCACGCGGAAAACGACACTGTTTGGGGCCAGAACCTCGTGTTCAGCCAGTACGCCGACGAGAAAACCACCTACCCGCTCGGCTTCCGTCTCTGCGAGAAGGAAGCCGAGACGAAGATCGACCACGCCAAAGCACTCGTCGATGAAGCTCACGAGATAGGTGTCCCGGCAGACACCTACCTCTTCGATTCGTGGTACTGTGCGCAGGAACTCGTCGAACACGTCGAATCGTACGACAAGGACTGATTTCCGTGCTCAAGAGCAATCACCACGTCGAGTACGGCGGCGAGATGATTCGCGTCGATGCGCTTGCCGAGCGCATCGACACGACCGAGCGGGAGGTCGACGGCGAGACCTACAACATCTGGACGAAGAAGCTGAACGTCTCGAAACTCGGCGAGAAGAAGATACTCATCTCGGAGAAGGTGACCGACGATGAGGACGAAGAGAATCCGGTGAAGTACCTCGTGATGAACAAGATCGACGCACCGACGACGCAGCTGATTCGCGTACTCGATGCGCTGGCGCATCGAGACGTTCTTCAGGGACAGCAAGCAGGACCTGGGCTTCGAGGACTGCGAGGTCGAGCGTGACGCAGGTGCCAATCGGCATAGGCACCTGCTCATGCTGGCCTACAGTTATCTTCGGCTGGGTGTTGCCGATAGCGCTCTGGGAACCGTGCTGTCACAAACGACGTCGCTGTGCAACGATCTCAAACACTCGCTGAAGGAAGCAGTGCAGAATCTGCTGTCGTGGACGCTGAACAACGCTGATCAAGGAGTAGACGGCCTCATGGATGAACTCGAGGGAGTCTTTATATAGGTGTGAGGCCCAGTGATTACTCATGCAATAAACACATAGTGGCATGATAGAAAATTTCAACCGTCCAACATCGTTTTCAGAACCAAAACAAGTACCCGACGGTTGAATATCAATTCGAAATCACTATATTTGCACGTCTACAACAGTCGCCCGGGGTCCACTTGGTTGGACTTCTCATCACCTCTAACCGGACCCCTTCAATTGACTGCGATAACGAGGGTGTCAACGATGCCGGCGGCTCTGTCTTCGGATGCATTCTATGAAATCGCGTAACCGGACAACCCATCACCGAAACTTAGATCCACAGCATTAGACATGTGAAAAGATTCAGCAAGTTTCAACGCCATGCTCTTTATATTGCTATCCGAGGCAGTGCTCTAGCGTCGCCGGCCACGCTCGCTATCGCAGTCTCCGGAAGAGTTCATAGAGTACACTCGTATAGGCTGTTATGAGAATGACTTATGTTCTCGCTGTGTCAAATCTGTAGCGGTCATCCCAATGAACCGGTTTCACCTAGTGAATGTGTCTATCTCTTTCGTTCGTGAGTGGTGTTCGGTAATTCTGAGCGGATCTGGCAACCATGCAATAGAGTAGACAATTCCGGATGCCAGATTGCTACTCGAGATCGAATCGGTCGAGCTGCATCACATTGCTCCAGGCGTCCACGAAGTCCTCAACGAATTGCTCTTCGGCGTCGTCAGCGAAGTAGGCATCTGCGGTGGCACGGAGGCGAGTGTTCGAGCCGAAGATCAGGTCGAGACGAGTGGCCTCCCACTCGACCTCGTCGGTGTCGCGGTCGCGGACTTCGAAGAGCCTGTTGTCTTCGTCGACTGGCTCCCACTTGTAGTCCATGTCGAGTAGGTTCACGAAGAAGTCGTTACTGAGCGTGCCCGGCTGGTCCGTGAGAACGCCGCGGCCGGTGTCTTGGTAGGTCACGCCGAGTGCACGCATCCCGCCGACGAGCACCGTCATTTCCGGAACGGACAGATTCAGTAGCTCTGCCTTGTCGACCATCCGCTCCTCCGGGGAGTCGTAGAGGTCGTCGTACTCGCCGCCGAGGTAGTTCCGAAACGCGTCGACCTTCGGTTCGAGCACCTCGAAAGACTCGACATCGGTCTGTTCCTGAGTCGCGTCTGTGCGACCGGGTTCGAACGGTACCTCGACGTCGTAGCCGGCGTCCGCTGCAGCTTCCTCGATAGCCGCGTTCCCGCCGAGCACGATGAGATCGGCGAGCGAGACGTGCACATCGTCGGAGCGCGAGTCACTGAATTCCGTCTGGACGGATTCGAGGGTTTTGAGAACCGTCTCCAGCTCCTCGGGTTCGTTGATCTCCCAGCTCCGCTGGGGTTCAAGACGGAGGTGTGCACCGTTCGCGCCGCCCCGCTTGTCGCTGTCGCGGTACGTGGAGGCCGACGCCCATGCAGTTTTGACCAGCTGGGAGCGTGAGTGATCCGAGGCAAGGAGTGTCTCTTTGAGTTCGTCGATCTCGTCATCGCCGACGAGTTCGTAGTCGGCATCCGGGACGGGGTCCTGCCAGACGAATGTTTCGTCGGGGACCTCCGGACCGAGGAATCGCTCGGGCGGGCCCATGTCGCGGTGGATGAGTTTATACCACGCCCGCGAGAACGCTTCTTGGAACTCCTCAGGGTTCTCCTGGAACCGTTCGAGGATCTCCCGGTAGTCGTCGTCGTGTTTCAGGGCGACGTCCGTCGTCAGCATCATCGGCTCTTCGGTCTCCGAGGCATCCCGCGCACCGGGTGCGTCGTCGATGTCGTCGCCGACCGGCTCCCACTGCCAGGCACCGCCGGGGCCCTTGACGGAGGTCCAATCGTAGTCCAGCAGGTTGTCGAGATAGTTCATATCCCAGATGGTCGGCGTGGCGTTCCAGGGGCCCTCGATGCCGCTCGAGATCACGTCGAGACCACCGATCTTGTCCCCGAACTCCTGGGCCCAACCGAGGCCCTGATCCTCGACCGGTGCTGCTTCGGGTTCGGGACCGACGTGCTCTTCGGGGTCGTCCGCGCCGTGGACCTTACCGAAGGTATGGCCACCGGCGATGAGCGCGGCGGTTTCCTCGTCGTCCATCGCCATTCGGCTGAACTCCTCGCGGATGTTCTTCGCGGATCCGTCGACGTCCGGTTCGCCGTACGGGCCCTCGGGATTCACGTAGATGAGGCCCATCACGGTGTTGCCGAGCGGGTCCTTGAGATTGCCGACTTCGCCGTCGTCGAAGCGCTCGGGCGAGGTCGTCTCCCACTCCGTTTCGGGACCCCACTCGACGACCTCGTTGGAGGTGAATGCGTCCTCACGGCCACCAGCGAAGCCGAACGTCTCGAAGCCCATCGATTCGAGGGCGACGTTCCCCGCGAGCACGATGAGGTCTCCCCACGAGAGCTTCTTGCCGTGTTTCTTTTTGACTGGCTGGAGCAGGCGACGGGCCTTGTCGAGATTTACGTTGTCCGGCCAGCTGCTCTCCGGCGGGAGGCGCTGGAGGCCACCGGCTGCACCGGCTCGACCGTCAGCAGTGCGGTACGTCCCAGCGCTGTGCCACGCCATTCGGATGAAAAACGGTCCGTAGTGGCCGTAGTCGGCCGGCCACCAGTCCTGTGAGTCCGTCATCACGTCCTCGATGTCTGACTTCACCTTTTCGAGGTCGAGCTTCTCGAACTCCTCGGCGTAGTCGAACTCCTCACCGTACGGATTGGTATCCGCAGTGTTATCGTCGAGAACGTCCAGTCGGAGTCTGTCTGGCCACCACTCTTGGTTGGACCATGTCATACCCATCTAAAATAGCGTATCGGCGTTAAGCCTGTTGACTTCGACCAATCCTTGTGGGGTTGAAGCCCGACGCGGTCAGTTTGCCGGAGGCGATTCGGACGGTTTCAGACAAACCCTTGTAGGATTGAAGCGACGAGCGTCAAGCGCGAGCCGTGTTTACGTGGGTTTTAGGGTGGCGAAAAGATGATGCCTGTCTGAATTCGGAGAAGACACAAGAGATATTGCGAGCTATTCGGTTTCAAGCGCGGCGTAGATGTCGGCATGACGCTCTGCATCGAGTTGTCCCATCTCGAGTGCGATCTCGTGGCGTTCTTCCTCAGTGGTCGCCGAGTGGTAGCGCTCGTACAACTGGCGAACATCGTCGTCGGGCTCGGTTGAGGAATCAACGCTCGATGCCATGTTTCTACCAAGTATATTCATTGCATCCACTAATCAGTTGCGACGAGCACATGCTCGGAAGTAGATGACAACTGTCTCGGTATCAACCTCAGCTTCGTCGGTTGCAAAACGGTGTAGTAGGGCACGGATTTCATCACCGTATTCGAACCTATACCCGTTCAGCATGTAGAAAACGACCCCTGTACGGAGTGCTGTTCGTTTGTTCCCATCGACAAACGGATGATCTGCAACGAGTAGTCGCATCAGCTGGACTGCTTTCTGGTGGAGTGAGTCCGGTACCTCGCCGAAGAATCCCTCAGAGACGTACTGGAGAGCTGATTCGATCGCGTCCTCCGACCTCACTCCTGGTTCAGTGAGGTCACTCTCCGTGACGATCTGTGTGGAGATCGAGGATCATTTCGACGGAGGGGTACACGAACTCGTCAGTCACACTCGTGGTTTCTTTCTAAGCTCGCATAGGCGTTTCTGACCGTCATATTTGCTTCGATAGAGTTCTGATCAGGTCATATAGCGAATTGTCACTTGAATCTCACTCCCGTTCCACTCGGTGCCGAGTCTGGGGAGGACCGGAGTTCGTCGAGAGCACGGTCGAGATGGTCGTCAGTAGCCACGCCGTCGAGATAAATCGCGCGGCGCTGTTCGTCTTCGAACAGCCGAACGAGCGTGCTCCGTGGAATCCCCGAACTCTCAGCGACGGTTGATTTCCGTTCACCATGCTTGATACGCAGGAGCGCCTCGCGGGTCTCGAGGAAGTCGTCGGTATCGATGTGGAGGATGCTATTTTTGTCGATCACGAAGCCTCGTGGCGGTCGACCAGTCCATGTCCCAGCCCGCTGGGCGGCTCGAATTCCTGATTGGATACGGTGGAGGTTCTGTTCGTGCTCGATCTTGGCGAGGTCACCCATGATGCTGGCGATCATAGTGTAGACGGTTCGCTGGATGGGTGGATCGTCGACGTGAATCGAGAGACCGAGATCGAGCGATTCAACGATTGTCTCTCGATCCATGCAATGCTGGATGAATCGATGAATTTCGCCAGCACCGAGCCGCGAGAGTCGTGAGAGTTCGTGAACCGCGACGAGATCGTAGTCACCGTTCTCGATAGCTCTGTCGAGTTTGCGGTACTGTTCGCCACCGTGTTCATCGATTCCTGAGACAACGTCGGTGTATGTGTCGATAGTTGTGGCCTCGGGGAACTTCGAGGCGATGTGTTCGTGGCACTCATCGAGTTGTCGCTGGAGGTCCTGTTCGGGGGTACTGACACGGGCGTAGATAGCGGCTGACTGCACTGTTGAGGATGTAGCCAAAGACGGATTAACTAACCAGAACTCCGAAACGGAGCCAGTGCGAGCCTATCCCCTGAGGTATAATGGCCTTCGCCCACTACTTGGAGATCTGAGCTTCAGTAAGCCATGAAATTGCTAGCTCACGCGAACCAGAACCCCATCGAGAACCGAGAGACGCCACCAGAAGGAGGCGATAACATGCCCTGGGGAGTCCATTCTGAGTACTCCAACGACGAGGATCCAGAGGTCGACATCGATGAGGAGCAAGAAGAAGTCGACCGAACAGAAGAGGGATCCGAGACGACCGAAGACTTCGACATCGATGACGCGATCGGGAATCTGAGCCCGGACTGAAGCAGGGTTCAGCTGCCGGCCATGATTTCAACCAACTCAGTGACCTCTCGCCTGAAAGCACAGCAAAGAACTCGGCCAGCACCTCTCTCGTATCTACAGATTGTCGCCAGAATCACTTAAAGAAATATCGAATGGCCACTGCTCTGCTCTCTGTGCGGATTCACCGTTGTAACTGCGAAACAAGTGTACTCAGGATTAGAGAGCTAAGCACGAGTAAAATGCGGTGGACTTCAGTAACTTTTTGCGTTCGTAGCGGGGTGTGTATAGTCGGATTCGTCGAGAGCCTCAGAAATGGTGGGCACAAGAAGGGAGGAGAGATTCTCTCGTAGCGACTGTCGCTTGCGAGTAGCTGGAACTCCAAGCCATTGAATGTGTTCGGTAGTGATTGAAACGACAGTTCTCGATAATCCGACTGTTCTTGTTTTCTGTTTCTAGATCCAATTTGGTTTTCTAACCAGCTACAATTGTGGGTTGACACCATGTCCTGGACCAGACGGTGCGATCTCAGGAGTGTTATTGGTTTCAATAATATCATTGGCTATGAGCTTATTCCCATCCAGATCGATATATGAAAAACCCCCTCTCCCTGAAACGAAATGGGCGCTCGTGTGAATACCAATAGCGCTTTCCAGCATACACCCGATCATCAATTCACGACCAGCCGCCTGAGCGATTGAGGCAATATCAGCAGCCCTCAACAGCCCTGATTTACCGAGCTTGATATTGATGATATCAGCAGCATCTTCATTGATAACACGGAGTGCGTCTGCTGGAGAGAAAACTGTCTCGTCAGCAGCGATTGGAATCGAAATCTTAGCTCGAATATAATTCAACCCTTTTAAATCGGTTTTCGACACCGGCTGTTCAATAAGCGAGATGTCGATGCCAGTATCTGCTACCTCACGAGCAAACTGGCATGTCTGGGCAGGCGACCAACCTTGGTTCCCATCGACTTTCAGCTCACATGTACTAGCGACGTCAGCTACCGCTTCGATACGATTGAGGTCCCTTTCGATTGTGGTACCGGTCTTCACTTTTATCTCAGTATAGCCTTGGTTAACGGCTTCCCGAGCACGCTCGCGAGCAGCATTTGGCTCCACAATGGGTATCGTGAGGTCCGTTGAGATTGGTTTTGGGGAGCCTCCAAATAGCGCCGCTAGTGGAAGATCGAGTTCGCGACAATAGGCGTCCAGAAGTGCTGTCTCAAGTGCAAACGTGGCCGAGACCATTCCTGGAAACGTCTGATGTAGTTCTTCTATTAGATTCCGATAGTCAGTAAGGTCTGCCCCGTTTAGGAGGTCTGTCGCAGCACGAACCGTTTCAACCGCGGCATCTTGTGTTTCACCAGTAACTGGGGGCAAGGGTGATGCTTCACCGATCCCTGTCGTTCCACTCTCTGTTCGTACCTTGACAAGAATGTTGGATGCTTTGTGCTGAGTTCCAAGCGCAATTTCAAACGGTTCTTCTAGTGGGAGATCCAGCGGTTCCACAGTAATTTCTTCGATAGTTATCATTGTTCTATGGTTTCCTGGATGGCATCCATTAGCTTCTCGGCTCCATTTGGGTGGTAAACGTTTGCTACGGGGTATTGGTGATCTGTTTCATGAACTTCCGGATCAGCCCATGTTGAAATTCCGGCAACTGATCCCTTGGAAATCCTTTCGATATGTGAGATCTCCTCTTCAATACCTGCAACTGTGAACTGCTCGAAGTGTGTTCGCTGAGTCCTGCTTGGTTCATCAGCGACGACAACTGCATCAGGCCACGCACCGTGCAAAATTCCTAGTGTGACTGCTGAATAGGCACGGTGGGTCAACGCTGCCTGTCCTTCAACCAAAACGAAATCGTGTTCTTCTGCAGCGTCGCAGACGAGATCTTCAACCACACCAGCCGTGAAGTCAGCAGGAACACGATCAATCACTACTCCCTCGTGAGCACCGATCATCTGTCCTGTTTGCCCAGTAGCTACCCAGGCTGCATCGATACCTCTCTGTTTTGCAGATTGGTACAGTTCGAAGGTGGTTGTTCGCTTTCCAACTGCACAGTCTGTTCCCATAACGAGTACTATCGGCACGTCAATTTCGTCAACACGTCCGTCCCCAACTCGAAGCTGGTCTGAATCAGGCGGCTTACGAACATCGAACAATTGCACGTTGCACTCGGACGCTAACTGACGCCACTCTGGCTGATCGTTCAAAAAGACATGAAGGCCGGAAACAATATCGCAGCCTGCACGCATCGATTCTTGAATGTCGGCAACCCACTCCTCTGGTAGAGTTCCACCAGCGGGTGCGGTTCCGATAACAAGAGCTCCGGCTTCAGGGGCTATTTCTAGGGCACGAGTCACAGACTCTACAATCGGAACATCATCGATATGCTGATTCTCAAGAACCTCTGGAACAGATTGGCCTGCAGTTTCGGAATCGATGATTGCCTTTACGTCAAAGATCTCGCTGTGCATAACGACTCCATTAGCAGTTTTCCCACCAGGCTTCCCAAATTCTCCTTCTGCAAGTACGATTGTTGGGACTGAGGAACCAACTGTCTCACGTAAACTCACGGGCATATTCCCATAGTGCACAGTAGAATGCAAAACTCATACCCCTTCTATAATGGGGTCGTAAACAGACCATGTTGATTAGAGCAAGGCTGAAGACCACTGAAGGCGCGTTCCGTAGTGATGTACTGTGACCAACAGACACGAACCACAATGGAAGCAGGTATAGACGATCCGTTCCCTGTCTCGATCAACTTCGACTATGTCATCAACTAAAATTTCCCCGTCACGGTTAGAGTTAGAGATCTGGCATCCGGATTGCTGGACTCTAGAAGTTACGCAGGAAGCCGATGCTGGACTTATTGCGCATGGTGTTTACACTATTGGTGATCTTGTCAATGCACGCATCACAGCGTTTGGTGGTTCAATGTCCCAAATTAATTCGCTTGTCAACGAGATAAAACGATCCCAGCATACCCAATCCGTTCAGAAGATAACATCAAAATTTCATGCACGGGCTACCCAGCCTATCCCTGGTAATGTTTCGCAAGACCTGCTGGTCTCGTACCACGAGAAACAAAGCATTCACAATCCATTTATTCTCCGAGGATTCATACCTGACGAACCAATACAGATTGAAGACGGATTTGAAGTATGGACGGTTGTCACGAACATTTCGCGTTCGAATGTTCAAGATCAGCTCGAAGAGATTAGAGTTGAAATGAACGCTGAAATCGAGATAAAGAGCATCACGAGTCAGCACGCAGTAGAATCAATCACTAAACCGGAGGGAGAACTTTCTGCCCGTCAGCAAGAGGTTTTTACCCTTGCTCAAGACCAAGGCTATTACGAGTGGCCTCGAGCAGTGTCTGCAGATGATCTTGCAGCTAAGGTTGGCATTTCAAAAACAACGCTTCTCGAACACCTTCGAAAAGCTGAAGCGAAGCTTCTTGATCCTGATTAGGTTTCGCGTGCTCCAAAATATGTTTGGAGTACTTCTTTAGATGGGGGTGCAGTCACAAGGCTAACAGCAACTGTTAGCACGAATGCTATAGTGAGTGTAATACTGATCGGGCTTCCCCCGATTACACCCGGACCCCATTGTTTGAGACCAATGTATGACAGAAGCCCAACTAGCGACCCGATAAATGCCCCATATTTGTTCGTCCGGGGCCAGAACATACCGAGCAACAATGGTGGAGCAAGGCTCGTCGCGAGACCTCCAATTGCGAATACGACGATAACCTGAAGAAGAGGTGGTTCGACAATTGCGATGAGCATACCAATCAAACCAACAGCTGCCGTGATTCCTCCCGATAGGTATTTACGACCGTTAGCGGAGAGATCTGGATTGAGATAGTCTTCGTAGATGTTCACCACTACTGCAGAACTTACCAAAATGCTCATTGAAGCTACCGTTGTTTGCGCTGCGCCTACAATACCCGCAAGTACGATTCCAGCAAGTGGATCTGGGAGAGTTCCGAGTGCGAGCGATGGGATGTTTTGATCAGGTGCGATTCCTGCTGGATTCAGTGCTTTTCCAGCACTGCCTGCAATCAAGATGACGATTGACCAGAGGAATACGATCCCAACACCTAGGCCGGCAGATCGTCGAAGCGTCTTGCTTGAATCCATCCCAAGCACACCTTGTAGCGCATGTGGGAGGCCCAATAATCCAATAGTGAACGTGACCCACAAAGAGAGATACTGAAACCATGGGATTCCACGTCCAGGTGGTATTAGCAACTGGGGATCGATCTGCGAGATCGAGGGATAAATGCTATCTACACCGAATATACTTGCTCCTAAGAGTGCCAATGTGCCGAGTGTCATCACTGCTCCTTGAATAATCCCGATCATACCCGCTCCTCGCAACCCACCGAGAGAGGTATATAGAATGATGATCCCGCCGAAGATCAATAGTGAGACAAGATACGACAAGTCCGTCACGGCTGCGACGATACGAGCTCCACCAACAAACTCTGCAGCAAGGTACGCTTCTAGAAAGATCACAATCGCTAGCGCAAGCGTTAGAACCAGTGGTGTATAGGCCTCATACCGTTCTTTGTAAATGTCTATGAGCGAATTAGCATTGATGCGACGCGAGACTACGGATACTTTCTTTCCATAAATCCCTAACAGATACAGATTCATCGGCCCTTGAGCGAGGATGAAGATGCCGAATGCTGGGCCGAATTCCCATATAAAGCCCGGTGTACCAATAAAGGTACCAGTACTCACGGCTCCGGCTGCAATTAGAATTGCAGTAACGAACATACCGAGATCACGATTCCCAACGTAGAACTCGCTCTGGTAGTCTTCTACGTCAACACTACGAAGCCGTCGAGAGACCCAGTAGGTTGCCAAAAGTATGACTGCAATATATATCGCGAAGGTGATTTGTACAATGTCCATTATATCACCTCCACGCTTCCAGAGACGCATCTTCTATGTATCCAAGGCCGATCAGCATTCCAATGACAAGGAATACGCAGGCACCGACGATTATGATGAAGAAGTAAGTCGGCATTCCAAACAAATAGCTGTACCCGCCAGTAGCGGTCATAGTACCCCACGCAGAGATGCCGACGAAGAAGACTACCGTTGATGCCATATACGCGAAAATAACTTTCGCCTCCTGTCGTGCTTGCACAAATCGCGGATCGCGCTCGATACCATATTCTTCCAACAAAGAATCCGAGCTGCTGTCCACAACGCGATTCGATGACTGTGTTGTGGATCGTTCTTCACTTGGCTGGTTCATGAGACGATCACTTCACCAGGTTTGTTTTTGGTCACATCGCTTTCTGCAACAACTGCCTCTCCGTTGACAAACACGTGTGAAATCCCTTGTGGGTACTGACGCGGATTCTCATAACTGGCGGAACTTGAGACGACTTCTGGGTCGAAAACAACGACATCTGCATCCATACCTGGTTTGAGAACTCCCTTACCGTCAATTCCCATCGCTCGAGCAGGTAGCGCAGTCATCTTTCTGATGGCTTCTTCGAGAGTGAGTAGGTTTTCGTCCCTGACATAGTGCCCAAGAATCCGAGGGTAGCTTCCGTAGACTCGAGGATGAGGCTCACCACCGAACAGTCCATCTGTCCCTATTGCTACCAATTCATGAGATAGAATCTCACGAACATCATTTTCAGCAAGAATCTTCACTCGCATACTGACGCTGAGTTCGTTTTCAATAAGGAGATCGCAAGCTACGTCAATCGCTGGCTGTTCTTCTTGAGTGGCGATTTCAGCTATACTCAGCCCCTCCTGTTCCGGGGTTTCGGGGGCACTCGTAACGTGGACGTTGTCCCATCCCGCCAATCCAGCGAAATTTTCCCATCCTTCGATTCGCCACTCTTCAATATCACGTCGCATTCGCTCACGGATCTCCGCTTCACCTAATTGGGCTATCAACTCGTTAGGGCCCTGAGAATGCACCCAAGGCGGGAGAACAGCAGACAACATCGTACTCCCTGAATCGTACGGGTACTGCTCGGCAACGATATCAACACCTCGCTTGCGTGCCGTCTCTAATTGCTTGACTGCGTCTGTGGTCCGTCCATGTTGCTGTGTTCCAGCGAGTTTGAAGTGAGAAAGATGCAATGGAATATCGTACTCAGCCCCAATATCAATAAACTCATCAAGTGCTTCCCAGATCCAGCGACCTTCGCTTCGAATATGCGCAATAAACGGTCGACCATAGGGAGCAAGGCACTTTGCAAGTGCTGCTACTTCCTCTGTTGACGCGTAGGTCGCTGGTGTATAGATGAGACCTGTCGAGAAGCCAAGTGCACCGTCTTCAAGTGCTTCGGTTACGAGATCTTGCATCTCTTCGAGTTCGCTCTCTGAGGGAGTGCGGTCATCCATCCCCAAGACGTTGAATCGTGCGGTTCCATGCCCGACGAGCATTCCTACATTAGGCGCAATTCCGTTGTCACGAACGGCACTGAAGTAATCGGGAATACTTCCCCAGCTCCAATCGACAGCCACGTCTCCCGCAAGTGCGCTCAGCTGAGTTTTCCATTCTTCAGCACCTCCTTCTCGATACATTGGGGCCATTGAGAATCCATCTTGTCCCAATATCTCTGTGGTAATTCCTTGCTTAATCTTCGGAGCTAAAGTGGGATCTTGGAACAACTGTAGATCCGAGTGAGAGTGAGTATCGATGAAACCCGGAGCTATGATGCTCTCTTCAGTATTGATTTCCACGTCACCTGTAAAATCTGGGTCTGGTTTGCGGCTTATTTCCGAAATCTCTCCACCTACGATACCGATAGATCCTCGGAACCAGGCTGATCCAGTTCCGTCAACAATACGGCCATTCTTAATCACTACATCCAATACCATTTCGTTCCAAACAAAACGCGAATGTGGTTGTTAATCTCACCCCTATCATAATCGGGTTAGGGGTCTAGGGGAAAGCAAGCGTTAGTTCGCAATTGCGTTAGACGTATTGCTCTCTAATTACTTGGCTTTGCACATTGAGGTGAAGCCGACGACAGCTTGTTCCGCCAACTGCCCAAGAACCCCATCTGGGACGCGGTCGACCACGGCGGACGCGACGTGACGGTTCGGATCAGCGACCTCGACGAGGGTTCTACGTCGCGGACGACGGGCCGAGAATCGACCGTGACCGGTGAGGCGACGTGCTCAGCATGAGATACTCGACCGCTGACGGGGAACCAAGCTCAGTTCTCTCTCGTGAACTGAACCGCCGACGCCCACGGTTGGGATGTGCACACCGCCGATAGGCCGAGGACGGTGCGCGGTTTGAGGTCACCGGCGTCACCGTGGTCGGCGATTGACGTTGTCTCATCACCTCACCGGTCAGTTGAGCAAATGCGCCTTCTCGGTGGGGACGCCGTGCTCAGCGTAGTACTCGGGGTACCGTCGTTCGAGTTCGACGTACTCCAGGTCGTATCCGAAGTACTCCGGCCCCCAGACGTTCAGCGCCTCGTCGCTCCGCATGATATTCGGGGTTGGTATTCCGAACACTCGGACCCGATAGCCGTACCGAAGCGACTCCGTGGTCACGGGGCGTCCGGTCTCGCGTTCGAGAACGACAATGAGGTCTGGAACGCTGGCGAGTACCTCCCCATTGCGGCGCGCGATCAGGTTCTCATTCTGGATGTCGATCCGGAGGCGCTCGCCGTCGTGGTCGCCAAGCCCGTCAATGTCGACGTGTCCAACCGCGAACCCGCCCTCAGTCCGGCGTTGCACGTCGACAATCTTCCCCTCGAACAGTTCTACCGCGCGGCCGTAATTTGACTCGCCGGTGACCCGCTTGAACGACTCGATTGGGTCGTCGTCCATCGGGTCGCGGATGGCTGACCCGATCTCAGTGCCGAGGCTAATCGTGTTCGGAATACTTGTCTCCGCGACCGTCTCGCCGATCATCGGATAGTCACAGAGGAACGACGCGCCGCCCATCTCTATCGTGACCGCGCGGGCGTACCGTTCGAGCGATTCGTTGTCCTCGGTCTCGAACAGGGTCGCGTCTCCCTTCTCATTCGAGATGACGGCGGGCGTGCCGTCGACGCCGTAGACATTCCACGTCTCGTGGTGGAGTTCCGGAAACGCCCGGCCCATGCCGTCGGCGTCGACCAGTGGCAGACCGAGTCGAGCCGCGACCGTGAACGGAATGGTAGAATTCATACCGCCGCACTCGATGGGCATGGTCGCGTACACCTCCTGCTCGAACTCCTCAGCGAGGCGTTCGAGCGACCGAATGGCCTCTCGGCCCTCAGGCAACTTCTCCAGAATGACAGTCGGCGCACCCATCATCGCCGAGGGGATTACGAGCGCGTCGTTCGGGACTTCGTCCGGGTCGAGCAGTTCGACCGGGCCGTGTTCCTTGATGGCCTGCTGGGCCATCAGCTTCCCCACGTGCGGGTCCCCGCCGCCGCCTGTCCCGAGGACCGCCGCGCCGACCGCGAGATCTTCGATATCCTCGGTGGTGATTTCTCGCATCCTACGCACCACCGCCCCGCTCACGGGGGTCGCTCTCTTCCACGACTTGCTCGACCTGCTCGCCGATCTGAAGGTCGCCCGCGGCCTGTACACGCAAGCGGACGGCGTTGCCCGGCAGGTACGATAGAGGTACCTCCTCGAGGTCGACGATTTCGAGCGTGTCGGGGTCGGCTCCGGCCTCGACCGCATCGACGTGGGCGAGGTCCTTCGCCTCCGCGAGCGCCTCCTCGCGCGACTGCTCGTCCAGCGAGAACACCCGGTCGATGTGGCCCGATACCTGCGCGATGGCCGCGCCGATGGCGTTTGCCACCTCGAAGTTGTCTGGTTTCTCAACACGGGACGCACCCGCGAGGTCGTCGGGCAGCAGGATGCTCCCGCCGCCCACCACTGTGACCGGCACATCGTCCGGGCTAGTCTTCACCTCGTCAACGGTCCGCTCGAGCCGACTCGTCATGGTCGCCTCAACAGCCTCGACGAGATCATCGTCGAGGTCCGGCACAGTCGGCCCGAACGACGCCCGTCCGAGAGTGACGGCCACGTCCGTCGCGGTCGTCACGTCCCCGCCAAAACAGAGTGCCCGCGAGGTGAGGTCGTAGCCCACGCTGTCAGGGCCGACCGTCACCTCGCCGTCTTCCTCGCGCACGACGCTCCCACCGCCGAGGCCGACCGAGATGAGGTCAGGCATTCGGAAGTTGGTCTTCACGCCGCCGATCTCGACTGCGACTGCGCTCTCGCGCGGGAAGCCATCCGTGACCGCGCCCACGTCAGTGGTCGTCCCGCCCACGTCGATGATGATGCCGTCACGCATCCCCAAGAGGTACGCCGCGCCGCGGATGCTGTTGGCGGGGCCGCAGGCGACCGTGAAGATAGGATAGCGCTCGGCGTAGTCGACGCTCATCAAGGTGCCGTCGTTCTGACCGAAGTAGAACTGGGCGTCGAGGTCGTGTTCGACCATAGCCTTCCGGAAAGCGGTGCTGGCCTCTCGGATGACCTGGGTGAGCGCAGCGTTGAGCGCGGTGGCGTTCTCGCGTTCGAGCAGGCCGACGCTTCCAATCTCACTCGACAGCGAGATAGGCACGTCGTCCAGTTCCTCGCGGGCGATCTCGGCGACGCGCTCTTCGTGTTCGTCCCGGACCGGAGAGAACACTGACGTGACGGCCACGCTGTCGACCGTGTCGGCCTTCTCGCGGAGGAACTCCCGGACCGCCGCCTCGTCGAGGTCTGTGATGGGGTCGCCGTCGAACTCGTGGCCCCCCTCCACGATGATGGTGTGGTTGCCGACGGCTGATGCGAGATCGTCGGGCCACTCGAACAGCGGCCGGATGGCCTTCGTAGCTGGTGCGCCGATCCGGATTACCGCGACCTGATTCAGTTTCTCACGCTCGGTTACGGCGTTGGTGCAGTGGGTCGTCCCGAGCATCACGTGGTTGATCTCGTCCGTGTCCACGTCGTTGGTGAGGACTTCCTGAAGGGCCGCGACGATGCCGCTGGTCACGTCCTCGGTCGTGGGCGTCTTCGTCTTGGCAATCAAACTGTCCGACTCGTCGAGGACAACGGCGTCGGTATTCGTGCCGCCGACGTCGATTCCGATTCTGAAGCTCATTTGTCTGGATCGATGATGTCGCTGGTTTCTGCGCGCTGCTCGACTGGGACGTACTTCACGTCGTACCCGAAGAAGGGCGGACCGCCGAGTTCGATCCCGTCGTCGGTCCGCCACGGGTCTGCACACTGGAGGCCGAGCACGTCGACCCGGTAGCCGTACTTGAGTTCCTCAGTCGTGACCGGCGACCCCGTCTCGCTCTCGATGAGACAGATAAGATCGGGCGCGGTCGCTAACACTTCGTCGTCGGTCTCGGCGAGGAGGAACTCGTTCTGGAACCGGATGGAAACTTTATGGCCCGAGAACGAATCGAGTCCGTCGATCGTGGCTGTCCCCTTGGCGAAGCCCTCGGTTGTCCGCCGGTGTACGTCGGTGACTTTCCCGGAGAACAGGTGGTGACCGTCGAACGTCTTGGTGAGCACGTCGATGGGTTCGGCCGCCGTCTCGTCGAGGCTACGGATAGTGCGACCAATCTCAGCCGCGTAGCTCAGGCTCCCGTGGATGGTGTGGGCCTTCGTCTCCGCGCCCGTGTGGCCGTAGATGCCGATCATCGCCGACCCGCCCATCTCAACGCTGATCGATCGTGAGAACGTCTCCGTCCACGAGTTGTCGACAGTCTCGAGGAACACCGAGTTTCCCTTTTCGTCGGCCATCGACATCGGAGTCGCGTCGATGTCGCCGAGCGTGAGTGTGGTTTGGGGTATCTCCGGGAACGCCCGGCCCATACCGTCGGCGTCGACGATGGGAAGGTCCAGCGTCGCTGCGACCGCGAGCGGGACCGTGGAGTTCAACCCACCGGCCTCGATGCTCATCGTCGCGTACGCCTCTTCGCCCCGGTAGCGCTCAAGTGCCTCGAACGCCTCCATTGGTTCGGTCCCCCGCGGGATCTTCTCCAGCATTACTGTGGGCGCGCCCATCATCGCTGACGGGATGACGAGCGCGTCGTCCGGGATTTCGTCCGGATCGAGCAGTTCGACCGGACCGTGCGCTTCGATGGCCTGCTGGGCCATCAGCTTCCCCACGTGCGGGTCACCGCCGCCGCCCGTCCCGAGGACCGCCGCTCCCGTGGCGATGTCTTCAATGTCATTCGCTGCGAGTTCGCACATCAGTGTCTCCTCATCCGTTTGCGGACGCGCAATTCTCGACCTGTGGCTTGCCATTCCATACCGTGTTGTCGTACCTGTGGAACCCATATATACCTTAACGAGGAATCTCGAGGTTCTCGTGGTCTTGTTGGAAATATATCAGAAAAGAATATCAATAGAGAACATTGATTAGTGCCTGACAATGGCTAACAGAGGTCAGTGGAGAGACGAAATCGGTGACTACGCGCTTGTACCGGTCCCGGAGAAGGACAAACGGAGTATGCTGAACGTGTTCCTCGTATACTCGGGCGTGCTCGCCGTGTTCGCGTTCATCGCTACGGGAACCACTATCGGGCTACAGTTTACCCTTCGCGAGCAGATCTATGTCGCCCTGGGAGCGAGCGTGATCCTCGCGGTCATCGGATCGGGGCTCGCCTACATCGGCGGATTGACCGGCCTGTCGACGTACATCACCATGCGATACCCGTTCGGCTACGTCGGATCGTGGATCTGGGGCGTGCTCATGAGCGGGATTCCGAGCGGTCTCGGCTGGTTCGCGTTCGAGACGTGGCTGTTCGGCGTCACCATCAACGCGCTTGCACCCAACGCGTTCTGGGGCGACGTCGGCGTGGCGGCCATCTGGGGTGGCGTCCTCATGGTGGCGACCGCCTACTACGGCTATGGGGGGCTATCGATACTGAGCTACCTCGCGGTCCCCATGTTCTTCCTGCTCGCAGTCGCGGGGGTCATGGTCGGCCTTGAAGAGACGGCGTCGATCCAAGGACTGCTCGCGCTGACTCCCGAGGACCCGGGTGCGGCCATCGGGACCGGGATCACCATCGTTGTCGGGTCGTACATCGTCGGGGCGTCGATCACAATGGACATCGCCCGGTATGCCAAGCGGTCGTGGTTCGCGCCCACCGCGTGGGCAATCCAAATCTTCCTGTTCATGCCCTTCGTTGTGGTGGGTGCGGGCGTGATGACCCTGACCACCGGCGCGGGTGACTTCGCACAGGTCATGCTCGCGGCCGGGCTAGGTCTGGGCGTGTTCCTGATGGCGCTGTTCGGCTTCTGGAGCACGAATGACAACAACCTCTACGCCGGGGCGCTGTCGTGGTCGCTGTTCGTTCCCCTGAAGAAGAAGTATATCGTCGTCCTCGAAGGCGTGATCGGAACGGGAATCGCGGCGTACGTAGGGTTCAACGCCGGAGCGTCGATGGATCCGTTCGTGTCGTTCCTCAACACGCTTGGGACGCTCATCCCGGCCGTGGCCGGCGTCATCCTCGGCGATTACTACCTCTACCGGTGGTTCAGAGGCTATGGGTTCGGTAACCGGTACGACTACGACCCCGGACAGGAGTTCTCGCTCGTAGTGTGGCCCGGCTGGGTCGCGGCGATCATCGGAGCGTACGTGGGCGGATATGTGCTGGCCGGCATCACCAGCCTCAACGTGCTGGTTCTCTCGGGCGCACTGCACGTCGGACTCATGATCGTCGCGGACACTGTCGGTGTTCCCACCGGCATCGGCTCTACGTCCATCGACGACTCGGGCCGCAGTCCAGAAATCCACCGGAAGGTGCCCGGAGACACCGGCGGCGAACCCTCGCGAGGTGACTGATCATGAGTAACGTCCACTCCATCGAAAGCACGGCCGCCCTCGACGTAGACGATTTCGTCCAAACGGCGTCCCGCCTCAGCATGCTATCGTTGGTCCTCGTCCTCGTCCTCATGGTAGACGCCGCGATGATGTGGGGTGAGAACGTCTGGGCCGCACTTATCTCGCTGATCGTTGCGGGCGCGCAGCTCGTAGTCGCCGGAACGCTGACGCCCCGTCTCAAGCGACGCGAGGAACTGCAGAACGCTGGGAACGTCGTTGTCCAGCACAGTTGGCTCTTGCTGTCGATCGCCATCGCGGCGCTGGCGATCTACCCGTCACCGTTCTTCGCAGTGTCGATGTTGTGGTTCGCCGTGGCGATGCTTGTCAGCCTCGCGTGGGGCGTCATCGGCGCGTTCAACCTCTACAGAAGCATCACGCAGGCTGGCGCACGGCTCACGGTCTGAACGCGGTTACACCTTCGAACCCGGAATCGACCGTCCTTTTGCGACCCAAGAGCTAACTCGGCGGCGTGAGACGACTTCATCGATGGTTGATACCAAATCCCACGAAACGACGTCTGAAAGCGTCCTGCTTGAGGAGCTGACGTGGCCCAAAGTTGAGGCGGCTCTCGACGACGGTTCCACGACTGCGATCGTTCCGGTCGGGTCGACCGAACAGCATGGCCCGCACCTACCGCTGGCCACCGACGCGCTCATCGGCGAGGCAATCGGCGAGCGACTCGCCGACCGCCTCGGGGACGCCCTCGTTGCGCCCACGATACGGCCCGGCTGTTCGGGCCACCACATGGACTTCCCAGGGACAGTGTCGGTCCCTTCGTCGGTCCTTATCGACGTGCTGGACGCCTACTGCGAATCGCTCGCCATCCACGGTTTCGAGCACGTCGCGTTGCTCCCCTCGCACGGCGGGAACTTCGCGCCCGTTAACACCGCCGCCCCGGAAATCGCTCACGAGCACGACCTCAGCGTGATCGCGCTTGCGGACCTCGACCGGTACATGGAACTGATGAACGAGGGGATGGTCCACAGCGGAATCAACCACGTCGAGCAGGTCATCCACGCGGGCGGGACCGAGACCTCAGCGGTGTTGGCGATCCGCGAGGACCTGGTGCGCGAGGACCGACTCGAATCCGGGTTCGAGGGTGAGATCGACGCGTCAATGCTTCTCTCGCGAGGGTTCCACGAACTCACCGAGAACGGCGTGCTCGGCGACCCGCGAGAATCGAGCGCCGAAGCGGGCGAGGCCATTCTGGAGACGGTTGCGGAATCGTACGCCGAGAGTATCCGCGAAGCGCGGGATGCGCTCGACTGAGCAGGAAGCGGTTGCGTCTGGCTGAGAGTCTATCATGGGTACGATAACGACACGCTGAGTAGTGAGGCAGAAGAAATGAATCTCGCGTAAGTACACCGTCGTTTTTTGACTGAGTCCTCGTTGGCCGTGCCCGCTCGAGCCTATCAAAAACGTCGGTGAAAAAGACCGACGGCTCGGCATTCCGTCTTACCGTCGGTGAAACGCCTCGCTTCGCTCGGCGTATGCTCCGCAAGATAGACTGTTTAGTTCGCACTATATTCACCAAATTCAGAATCCCAGTCGTCATATGTGTCCTAAATAATGGAGCCGTCATACCAACGACGGCGACGGCCGCCGACTACCGCCACTCCTCGCGGAGTTCCCGGGTTGCCACCCGATCGACCTCCCCATCGTCGGTCAGGACCACACCGTAGTCCCCGCGGGCGCTCGCCCGCGAGACGTAGCCGTCGACTACGTCCTCGCGGACTGCCTCGGGGTCGCGGTCGAGCGGGTCGCCGTAGCCGCCACCGCCGCCCGAGCGGTTCGAGAGCACCTCCCTGGCCTCGAACCAGCCCTGCATCATCCCGGTGTACTGCTCATTCTCGGCCGGATCGTAGTCGTCATCGTTGTCAACCAAGAAGTTGAACCGGTCGCGCCAGCCCTCCTTGCTGTTACTTTGGACGACCACGACGTTTCTGTCGCCGGACTCGCCGCCTTCAAGTCCCCAGCCGTCGGTCCGGGTCTTCTTGATCAGCGTGATCCCCTTCACGTCGTCGAGGAACTGGTAGTCGCGCCGGACGCCGAGGCCGCCGCGGTACTCACCGATGCCGCCCGAGTCTTCTCGGAGCTCGAGTCGGTTGAACCGGATCGGGATCTTATTCTCGAACACTTCAATGGGGATGTTCTTTACCCGGGTTTCGCTGATGTGCATCAACGCGTTCGCGCCGTCAAACCCGTCGGTCGCGCCCCATCCGACGCCTTCGTTCGAGGATTCGATGAGCATTTCACCAGTGTCGGGGTCCCGGGCCACTAGCACGATGCCACAGAGGTCCCCCCCTGAACTCGCCGGGACACGGTCGGGCATCCCCTTGGCAAGCGCCTCGTACACCAGTTCGACGCCCACGATGCCAGTCCAGATGGTGAACGTCGGCGCGGGGTAGGTTGCGTTGAACAGGTTCCCCGGCGGCGCGGTCACGTTGAGGGGCGCGTACTGCCCGGCGTTCGAGGGGTCGTCCGGCGTGGTCAGCGTCTTCAGACAGAGCTTGCAGATGGTTTCGGTCATCCCGTAGGGGAGGTTGACGGGGCCATCGACCTCCTTCGAGGAACCCGAGAAGTCAACCGAGAAATTCTCGCCGTCGATAGTCACCTCAGCCTCTATCCGCACCGATTCGTCGTTGACGCCGTCGTTGTCGAGGTAGTCGACGGCGGTCCACGTGCCATCCGGGAGGTCGGCGACACCCTCGCGAGACGTGCGCCGACCGTGATTAAGGATGCTGTCAACCGCGGCGTCGACGGTGTCGGACCCGTACTTCTCATGGAGTTCCCGGAGACGCTTCTTACCCGTATTGAGCGCCGCGATCTGGGCGTTCACGTCGCCAATGACCTTCTTGGGCGTTCGGGAGTTGTACCGCAGGAGTTCGAAGATTTCCCGGTCGGGTTCGCCGCCCTTGTAGATCTTCGTCCCCGGGAACACCATCCCCTCCTGATGAACATCGGTTGAGTCAATGACGTAGCCCGAGTCCTTCGCGCCGAGGTCGAGCCAGTGGGCGCGAATCACGGCGTACCCCACGCGCTCGTCGTCGTGGAAGATGGGCGAGAACAGGCAGACGTCGAGGGTGTGGGCCGAACTCCAGTAGGGGTAGTTCATGATCACGATGTCGCCCTGTTCGAGGTTCTCCTCACCCACGTACTCAACGCCCTTTTCCAGTCCGTAGTCATTCGCGCCGAGGAACATCGTGAGGCCGGGCGAGTCGGCAACGAGGTTCATCTCCGCGTCGTACAGCGAGATACCGAAGTCGAGAATCTCGTAGATGATGGTGTTGTATGCTGTCCGGACGAGCGTGCGTTGCATCTCGTTGGCCGCCGACGAGAGGTAGTTGCGGATCACCTCGACCGTGGCTGCGTCCACGTCGCTCATCAGGCCACCTCCGAGATGATGAGCTGACCGTATGAGTCGACGACCGCCTCCTGGTCCGAGTGGAACACCGCGGTGGTCGTGGGTTCGCGCACGATGGCCGGGCCCGGAACAGTCTCGCCCGCTGCGATCTTCGTCCGGTCGTACACGTCGAACTCGACCATTGCGTCGGCCGCGAAGCAGTACGCCTCCCGACTGCCGACGCGAGTGTCACCGGCGGTGGGAGTCTCGTTGGCGTCGCCACTATCGGCGCGGGTGAGTCTGGGCTTGCGTGTCTCGCCGACGCCGCGAACGCGGAGATGGACGGCCTCCGCGGAGTTATCCATCGTGTGGCCGTACCGCCGCTCGTGCTGATCGGCGAAGCGGTCGGCGAGTTCCTCGATGCTGTCGAGTCCGTCCGCAGGAACCGCGACGGTGTGTTCTTGCCCGACGTACCGCATCTCAACCGAGCGCTCGGTATGGCGATCAGCCTCGTCGAACCCCTCGTCGGCGAGCGTCTTGTGAGCGTCAGCTTCGAGCGACTCGAACGACGCGTCGAGGTCCGTGATATCGATGTCGGAGATCGGCACGAGTTCGGTCTGCGAAAAGTCGTACACTACATTGGTCATCTGCATACCGTACGCCGAGAACACCGACGGTGCGGTCGGGAGCACGACCTCCTTCGTGCCAAGTTCGCGCGCCAACAGCGGGACGAACATCGGCCCTGCGCCGCCGTAGCCGACCATCGAGAAATCCCGGGGGTCCAGACCCTTCTCGACTGTGACCTCCCGGAGCGTTCCCACGGTGTTGGCGAGCGTCACGTCGAAGACACCCCGGCTGACCTCGGTCACGGTCGAGTCAAGCGGGTCGGCGAGTTTCTCCCGGATGCCGCGCCGGGTCTCCTCGGCAGCAAGGGACATCTCGCCGCCGAGAAACGATTCGGGGTCGATGTAGCCCAGCGCGAGCGCGGCGTCGGTTAGCGTTGGGTCCTCACCGCCTTGGCCGTAGCAGATCGGGCCGGGATCTGCGCCTGCACTCTTCGGACCGACACGCAGGATCTCGCCGTCGAGCCACGCGATACTCCCGCCGCCAGCACCAATGGTCCGGATGTCGTACACCGGGATCATCACCTGGAGATCACCCAGCGACGCCTCGTACTCGATGGTTGCCGAGCCATCCTCGACCACGCAGGCGTCGAGGCTGGTCCCGCCCATGTCGACTGCGATTACATCCTCGCGATCGGTCGCCTCACCCACCGTCGCGGAGCCAATGATGCCGCCCGCTGGTCCCGAGAGGATGGTGTGGACGGGCGCGGTCTTCGCATTGTCGGCGGCCAGCGCACCCCCGCCTGAACGGGTAATGAAGAAGTTCCCGTCAAATCCCCGGTTCTGGAGACCCGCTGCGAGGCGGTCGACGTACCGCTCAAAGATCGGCTTGATGTACGCGTCGAGAACTGTCGTCGAGGTGCGCTCGTACTCGCGGTACTCGCCCGTGATATCTTGAGATATCGACACGCTCACTTCTGGCTGGGCGTCCTTGATCACGGCGGCCGCCCGCCGCTCGTGCTCGTCGTTTTGGTAGGAGTGGAGTAAGCAGACCGCGATGGCGTCGACTCCCTGCTCGTCGACGAGCTGGTTCGCTGCGTCGCGGACGGCATCCTCGTTGAGCGGTTCGATCTCCTTGCCGTCGGCTGACAGCCGCCCGGGAACGCCGACTCGGTGACGACGATCGACTAGCGACTCGGGTTTTTGGTACGGTACCGTGTACATGTGTTCTTTCGGTCGGTCGTACCGTGCGATCTCGAACACATCCGCGAACCCATCGTTGGTGACGATGCCGGTCGTGGCACCCTCGCGTTCGAGAAACGCGTTGATGCCAAGCGTCGTGCCGTGGACGAACGTGTTCACCGACGACAGGTCCACGTCCAGTTTCTCAACAGCGGCCAGAACGCCGCGCGTCGGGTCCTCCTCGGTCGTGGGGGCCTTCTCGAGACGCGTTTCCCCGGTCTTCTGGTCAAAGACGACTGCATCGACGAATGTCCCACCAATGTCGATTGCTAATTGTTGACTCATGTGTATCTCGAGCGAACGTACATAGGAGGACAGCAAAAATCTATCCCCCCAATTGGTACGGGTGGTGAGAAGTGCCCGGGTAAAGTACTGCCACTACCTGCTGCTTCCGCGTTCGGATTTCTACGCCGCCGTTTGAGTCGCTTGGTCTGGCGCGTCCAGCACTTTTGGCACATCTGTCGTAGATGGATTGCTGGCTGGGGAAACCTCAGTTCGGGACGCTGCTTTTTCGCGAACACCGTCGCGTAGCTGTCTTGGAGGTGGAGGTCCTCCCAGCGAAGCCCTCGGGAATTTCATCGCTTCTGTCACGAAGAACTTTCACATCTCGCACTCCGGAATATGATAGAAGATACACCAAAGCACGGTCGTGGCAGGTCTTGATCGCCGCCTCTCGATCCTCACCAATATCGTTGATCGCGGTGCTCGTCCACTCGTCGACGAATGTGGTGAGCCACTGTCGATCTTCAGCGAACCAGGCCCGCAAGTCACCGCTCTTGTGACCGCCGTCGTCGAGGATGGGTTCAGTTGTGTTGTGGCGCTGGGCGACGTTTTTGGCGAGGTGGCCCTCGCGGACGGCCCAGCTGCAGAACGGTGAGACATACGTGTAGTAGGTGCGTACCGTTCTCGAGGTCAGCCCTAGCGAGCGTACTCACGAAGGTAGCCCGAGTCCAACTCATCGAACGTCGTTGGACTGTCCTCGTGACCAATGAGGAAATCGACGAACCGATCGAGTTCCCGGCCCGCGTCCTAGCGGTAGTTGCCGCTCTCGCCACCCTGGCCTTTACCCTTATCCGTCCAGAAATCCTCGAGGACCGCCTCAATCTGCACCACGCTATAAGCCTCCACTACATTCGCTGGTTCGAGCACTGTTCTCGCGGCGAGTAACCCGGGTTCTGAGTCGTTGCATCTGGTGTGCTGTGGGGGAGGGCGGCGCTGCGGATAAGTCTACATGTCCTTATTGGACTAAGCACGAGTAAACACTAAATCCGCCAATTCTACCGATTCCAGCCATCTTGGGCACAGTAGAGCCTGAAACGCTACTTATAAACTACAGAGAGCTATACACAATTCGCGACAGAGATATTGAGAATACGCGTCTAATAGAGCAGAAATTAACGGTAATTACGGTCGAAGTGGGGACAGAGAGACAATGATTGCAAAGGAAACTCGATTTTCATCCTCGATTCATTATATTCCGGACTAAGGTGATATAGCCGACACTCACAAGAAGGCGGGCGCGACGAGCGAACCAGAGTTCTATCCGACTCCGCTTTGCGGGGCTCTCGCTCCGAAAAATCATGATGATTCTTGATCCTCTCGGCATTGACCGCTCGCATGGAGCGGTCTGGGATTGGACCACCGCCTCGCAGACGGTCAGGAGGATTCGTCCCGGAGTGCTCCGCGGCGGGTCGCCATTAACGAGACAGCGATTCAGATCGGCTCCGTGTGGCGAGGTGTTACGCCGCAATCGACCTCGATTCGATAGTCGTGCTGGACGTTGAAATTTTCAGCCGCCGCGGAACCGATCCCGCGTCATTCACCAGAGCTCTGCTCTTGTGCAGCACATCAGACGGTTCGCGTTCTGAAGACGGCGTTCCTTTCGCGTCTTGCGGAGCATCACGTCCTTTCGGAGGCGGAGCTGCTGGTCGACAGTTTCGGCTATTGGACCGCTCTGTCACGACTGAGCGGTCAGTCGAGTATAGCGGCCGGAGCCACAGTGAGCAGTGGTTCTAGATACTCAAACAGCGGACGAACCACTTCTATACGACATGGAACGGCGGTCCGGCCAGCACTCGGCGCTAGCTCCAGCGGTTCGTTCATTACTACAACACGCAACGACCAAATCAAGCGCTCAACGGCCACCCGGTAGAGAAGACGTAATTAGATAGCGTCTTACCTTATCGTTTTTCGACCATATCACATGTTTTCGTGGTCGGGCGTCGTCGTAACGTCGCCAAACACGTACTGTACGACGAATCCGGCGAAGAGTGCCGCGATAGTGAGGCCGGCCGCCACCGGATAATCGACTGAGAGCCCGATAGCAAGAAGTGTAAGAAAGGTTAGCGCGATGGCGGCGGTGAGGAGGCCGCCCGGCGCACGGAAGGCCGGTGTGACGTCTGTTCGGTGGACGCGGAGCCCGACGAACGACGCGATGTTGATTGCGTACGGGAGCACAGTGCCGACAAGCGCAGCGAGCACGATCCCGCCGACGACTTGCTTGCCGATGACGACGGCCGCGGCGGCGATAGCGACGACACAGAGCGCGACGTAGGGGGCGTTCGTCCGGTCGCTCGTCGCGGCGAACGCAGTCGGGAATGTGTCGCGCTCGGCGAGCGCGCGGAGGACGCGCGCGGAGCCGGTCATCCCGACGAGCATCGTGGTGAAGATGGCGACGAGCGCCGCGACGGGCAGCGCGTAGTTCGCGAGGAATGGGAGCCCCGCATCAACGACGACCGCCGAGAGTGGCGTGACCATCACGAGGTTCCCGTTCGCGAACGCGCTCGGCTGGACGGTGATGTGGAGCGCGACCACCACTGTCGTGTAGAGCAGCGTGGTGATGAGAAGACTCCCGATGATCGCACGCGGGATCGTCCACGCCGGGTGTTTCACCTCGCCCGCAGCTGCAGGGACAACCGTCCACGCACCGTAGCCGGTGATCGCGACGCCGACAGCGGCGAGGAACTGCGTGCTGCTCCCAGTAACGAAAGGCGTAGTGTTCGTGGGCTCGCCATTCGCAAATCCGAGAGCCGCGACCGCCATGAGAATTGCGAGGATGAATGCGGTGAGAACGAAGTTCGTGTGTTTGGTCACGTCGATCCCGGCGAGCGTGACGCCAAGACTCGCGACGATCGCAAGCAAACCAAACAGCGCAGTGTGAGAACGAACCCCCGCCAGCGACGGGATCGCACCCAAGTAGTTCGCGACGTACCACGCGGAGACGGCGACACCGAACACCCAGCCGAGCGCGTATGACGTCCCTTCAAGATACGAAAAGAACTGTCTGACGAGCCCGTTCGATCCGAGGGTTTCGGCTGGGAAGACCGCCGGCCCACCGGAGTGGGGGAACGCGGTCGCGAGCTCGGTGTAACAGAGCGCGATACTCACCATCCCGACACCGGCGACGAGCCATGCGAGGATCGCCGCCGGGCCGATCCATTGGCCGGTGAAGGCGGGATAGAAGAATACCGCCGAACCGATCATTCCGCCAACACTCAACAACAGTAGGTCGTGGAGGCCGACTGTCCGCGGGAGGTCGTCCGAGGTTTCGCCAATTTGTGGCATCCTATTTGGTTTGGATGGGGCAGAGGCAATTAATCGTACCGTATAGCTGTTATCAACGAAATTATCTGTTTGCCGGGATTGCGTGTGGGAGCCTGTCGCGGTCAAAGACCTTATGTTCAAGAAAGAGGGATCGGGCCGACCGATGATCTTCAAGTCGTCGTTTATGCAGTGGAGAAGTTCTCCTAACCGGAGCGCACCGCCACGATAATTCACTCATAAATCCCTTACTGATTGAAATCAATATATTCTGTAAATAAATCATCTCTATCCAGATATAGCCACTGTCATTACGTTTATACAGTTGCTACTCGGAAGAGTGATATGCGAATCGCACTACTCGGCGGTACCGGTAACATTGGTGAAGGACTGGCGCTCCGATGGGCGCAAGACACCGACCACGAAATAGTAATAGGTTCCCGAAACGCGGAGAAAGGCATGACTCGGGCGAGGGACTACCGTAATCGTCTGAGCGAGCACGGTGTCGAGGCCGACCTCTCAGGAACGAGCAACACGGGTGCCGCGGCGGGGAGCCGTGTCGTCGTGACAAGCGTCCCGCCCGCTTATGCTGCCGACACGATTGAGGCAGTGCGCGACGACCTCGCGGACAAAGCAATCGTTGTCAGCCCTGCAGTAGGGATGGTACGCGACGAGACTGGATTCCACTACGACGCACCAGAAGCGGGCAGCATTGCGGAGACAGTCGCGGCCGCCACACCTGACGGGGTCCCGGTCGTGAGCGCGTTCCAGAATCTTGCAGCGGGCGCGCTCACCGATCTCAGCAACGAACTCAATCTTGATGTCGTGATCTCGGGTGACGACGCCGAAGCGAGGAATGTCCTCAAGAAGCTCGCTGAGGAGATCAATGGATTACGCGCGCTTGACGCCGGTGCGCTCGCAAACAGTGCAGAGATCGAGAGCATCACACCGTTGCTCATCAATCTCGCGATGTACAACGACGGGATGCACGATCTTGGTATACAATTCAGATAGGAAGAAGGGTGGAATTCCCAATGGGTTGTTGAGAGTTGCGAGACGGGTTGACGTACAACACGTTCTGTGACCTCATTGATGAGACGTTTGGTGCTATCCTGAAATGGTTTGAGGATCGCCTCGCGGAGACGATCCAATTCGGTGGCTGGTCTCCGTCTGCAAAATCATCAAGTGTGGTCTATTTATCCGTTGCCCCAACCTTCTGCATCGTGCGGAGATACGTATCGCTGTGAGGTATCTTCGACCAGTCGCTCAGTCGATCGAAACGACAACGTAGTCCATCTGTTCTGATATCCGACAAACCCAGATGTTTTATCGCTCGAAGAACCCCTCATCTAGGTAGGTAGGAGGTTGCGTTAGCTTCCTGGTTGGTGTCAAACACGGAGAGGTCACGCTCGCGGGCAATCTGGATCACCCGCATGATTTGGTCATGGATGACTCCTGTATCGTCAATCTCGCCGAGCAAGCCGTCGATAACGTCTTTACGCACAAAGTCGGCGAACACATCCTCCAACGCTATGAAATTCTACGATCGCACGGTTTCAGGATATATCCGGGTCAAAGCCTCATCTACGCACTCTACGCTGACGACAAAAGCCACCTACTCGCTCGGATTCCGTCTCTACGAAAAAGACACACAGCGACGCGTTGAGCTAGCCATCGAACTCGCAGATGAACTCATCGAGATGGGTATCCCCACGGACACCTATCTCTTCGACACGAGCTACTGTTCCAAGGAGTTCGCCACTCATTTCGAAACCTACGGCAAAGAGTGTGTTTCAGCCGTCAAAAGCACGCATGTGTGAGCTACAGCGGCGACCGAATCCGTGTCGATCGCTTGCCGAGCGCATCGACACAGTCCCGCGCACGATCGACAGTGAAACCTACCATATCTGGACTCAGAAGCGCGACGCCAGCCGTCTTGGGAAGGTGAAGTTGCTGATCACCGAGAAGGAATCGAGAGACCAAGGAGACGAAGCGAGTGTGAAGTACATTGTTTCGAATAGGATCGATGTGCCAGCGAGCCATCTCATCGGGATGTACGCGATGAGATGGCGGGTTGGGACGTTCTTCAGGGCCACCAAGCAGGACCTCGGTTTGGAAGTCTGCGAGCTCCGCTATCCCGCAGGTGTCAAGTTGGCACCGGCACCTGCTGATGTTGGCCTACAGCCTCCTGAAGCTCGGCATTGCAGACAGCACTCTGGAAACCATATTTTCACATCGACTATTGTCCGAGATAGGCCTCACGGACGTAATCGTCTGATTGAAGATCTTCGGGAGGACCGTCACGCACGACGTTTCCGTTCTCTAAAAGATGGATATGGTCGGCGTAGCGGACGGCAAACGTAACGTTTTGTTCGAGTAATAGTACACTGACACCAGTTTCGACGATGTCGGTGAGTGCTTCGGAAATGTCATCAATGATGACAGGAGCGAGCCCGAGCGTGGGTTCGTCGAGCACGAGTAGGTCAGGATCACCCATCAGTGCGCGACCAATAGCGAGCATTTGCTGTTCACCGCCGCTCATTGTCTGTGCGTGCTGTGATGCGCGTTCTTGGAGGCGAGGGAACAGTTCGTAAACATACTCCAGCCGTTCCTGTCGAGCATTGTAGTTGCGGTATGCACCGATGAGTAAGTTCTGCTCAACCGTCATGAAATCGAAGAGGTCACGATTTTCGGTGCAATAGATCAACCCATCTTCGACGTTGCGGTTCACCGTTCGATCACGGACCTCCTCACCCCGAAAACGCACTGTCCCTTTGTAGTTGAGCAACCCTGCGATTGTATCAGCGAGCGTCGATTTCCCGGCACCGTTTGGACCGATGACGGCAAGGATGTCGGCTGCCCGCATTGAGAGTGAAACACCCTTGAGAGCCTGAACCTTACCGTATGAGACTCGAACGTTCTCAATATCCAAAATAGGGGCACCGTTTGTGGTGGTCTCTACGGATTCCGGAGCACTACTATGGCCCATCATACAGTCTCACTCCCCAGATACGCGTTTTGAACCTGTGGGTCGCCTTTAATCTCTTCGGGGGTGCCTTTGGCGAGCAGGGATCCCCACTGGATAACAATCGCTCTATCGATAAGATCAAGAAGTCCTCGCATGTTGTGATCAACTACCACGAGTGTCCGTCCCTCGTCCCGAAGCTCGTGTAGGAGGTCAGCAATTTCTTCGACTTCCGTTCTAGCGAGACCCGCGAACGGTTCGTCGATCAGCAACAACGAGGGATCCGTGGCAAGTGCTCGGCCCAATTCGAGCCGGAGCAACGATGCGTGCGGTAATTCGTCCGGCTGCAGGTCCTCTACATCAGCTAGCCCAATCCGTTCACAGATATCCGATGCGCGGTCCGTCGTTCTCCCTAAGAGGCCAGTGGGTCGGATCTTGTCTGCAATAAGTGCAAGTTTGATGTTTTCAATTACACTCCGGTCGTAGAAAGGCCGGAACTCTTGGAACGTTCGGGCCATCCCGCGTTTGACCATATTGTGAGTCGATTTATCGGTGACGTCTTCGCCCGCGTAGTACACTGTTCCAGCGGTTGGCTTGTGGGCGCCGCTGATACAGTTGAACGTGGTTGACTTGCCCGCGCCGTTCGGTCCGATGAACCCGACAATCTCATTTTCTTGGACGGTAAAGGAGAGGTTGTCTACAGCGGTCAGTCCCCCGAACTGCTTCGTGAGTTGGTTCACGACGAGTATTCCCTCGTTCGGTCCCCCACCGGATTCCTTGTTGGCGCTTGAATCTAAATCGGCCGTCTCTGTTGTGGTTTCACTCATTGTTTGTCATCCTCCTCACGCCGCTGTTCGTCTGTTAGGCCCTCTCTGAGTGTCTCGACTTGTTGACCGGCAGCTGACTGTCCATCGTTCCTCACTAGCTCTGTTTGATACCAGGGCAAAATGGAGAGGACGTGCCGCCCCTGTCGAATTGACCACGGTAACAGCCCACCAGGAAGAACGAACAACAACACCAACGTCAACGCGTAGAATACGATAAGACTGAGGTCCGCGACCGCTCTGTCCATCACCGGGACGACTTGGTCAACATTGCTGAGATAGTCACGCATCATGTACAGCGAGATACCACTGAGTGCTGGACCGACTATTGTCCCTAATCCACCAAAGATGCTCACAATGAGTACGTCGATCATGACTACGAGCGTGAGCAGTTGGCTCGGCGAAGCACTGCCAACCGGCGAGTGGACGAGAAATCCAGCGGCCAATCCGCCGATGACTCCACTTGTCGCAAACGCGAATATCTTGAATTTCGTAGCGTTGGTTCCAGTGGCTCCAACGGCCTCTTCGTCTTCCCGAATGGCTGTGAACACCTCTCCGATGTCAGAGCGGGTAATGAGGAACGCGAACACGAGAATGATCGTAAACAGCGCGTATGCGAGGTAGTAGTTCAGTTCGATGGTAGCAAGATAGTCTTCACCGAGAAGGAGACCCTGTGGTTGGGGGAGGCCCGTTTCCCCACCAAATGTGTCGCTGAACATGATAAAAAGTCGTTCGAGGATCAGAGCAGCCATCAATGTAAACAATGCAAGGTAATGACCTCTGACCCGGATTGCTGGGAGGGCCAGTAGGACCCCGCCGACGCCTGCGAGGAGTGCCCCCAAAGGTATCGAGAGAATTGGGGCCACTCCGTACTCAAGGTTGAGCAGCGCCGTAGTGTAGCCGCCAATGGCGAAAAGGAACGTGTGCCCAAAGCTCACCTGATTCGTGTATCCCGACACGAAATCCCAGCTGATGGCGAACATGGCGAAATACAACGCGGACGTGAGCTTGAGTATGAGGCTCGGTTCTACCTGAAGCGGAAGCAAAGCTAACGCCAAAACCGCGACAATACCAATAACGTAGCGCGGCGTCGTGAGCACTTTTTGACCCGCTTGGGTGACGATTGTCTCTGCTGTCGTCGACATTTCAGCTCACCTCAGCATGACCAAACAGGCCCTCCGGTCTAGCAATCAATATGACCATTAGAATGATGAAAGCAGACATACCTGTAAGCGTGGCGTCAACGTAGGTCGTGGTAAGCACATCGATAAACCCGATGATGTAGGCAGCGATGACGCTCCCGCGGATTGACCCCAGCCCGCCGAAGATGACGATAGCGAAGCCGAGCAACAGGGGGTCTAGCCCCATGTCCCAGCCGACGGTTTGGAACGTTCCGAGGAACAGGCCCGCGGCACCCGCCAGTACACCGGCGATGAACCATGTCATGACCGAAATGCGGAACTCGTTGATCCCAGCGAGTGCGGATCCACGTTCACTCATACTCAGTGCCCGGATCGCAGTTCCCATGCGGGTTCGTTCGACGAAATATAAGAGTGCAAGTATAAGAATCCACGAGACAACGAACGCGAGCACCCGATTGAGTCCGACGCTTATCGACCCGATCTCTAACTGCCCGCTAATCAAGCTCGGCACGACTTTCCCCTGTGAACCTGCGACCAACAGGAAAGAACGTTCTATGAGTAATAGAACTAGTAGTGTTGTAATGACGACAATGATCGGATCGTCTTCAATCCACCGTACCAACCCGACGTACACGACGGCACTGAAAATTCCCGGGACGATCAACGCTGCGAGTGCGCCGTACCACGGATTCAGACCAAAGGTGCTCGTAGTATAGTACATCGCAAAGCCGCCGACGGTGATACTTGCTCCGTGGGCAACGTTGAGAACCCCACCGATGCCAAATATCATCGTGAAGCCCATTGCAATGAGGGCATACAACGAGGACAGCAATAGCCCATTTACGAGTACGCTGAAGTCGATCATATGATGGTAGTGTGGTGTGGTGTCTAATGAATCTACCGTAGTCTACGACGAGGGAGCGAACGGAACATTAGATCCAGTCTGGCTTTTGATACTCCGCCGTCGCGGCGTCGGACCACCAAACTGTTTCTTGTGAGGCGCCACTGTTGTCCTCCTGCCACTGGAATTTGATCGGACGAACTTGGTCATCCTCGAAGACTGGATCGTGAGGAAACTCGTCGTTCCTACCCTGGATCTCAATGACGCCGGTTGTTCCCGTGTAACTCATTCCTTCGATCTCGGAGATGAGATCTTCCTGGTTGAGACTGCCGATATTTCCAACGGCCTGTGCCCACATCCGTATCGCATCGTAAGTCGTGTATCCGAGATATCCTGGAACACCATTGTAGCGGTCCCGATACCCGTTCACGAACGGGAGCGTTTTTTTGGTGATTTCTGAGGTCGCGCAGGCCGAAGCATATGTCCACGCGTACTGGCAGGCTCCGTCAACGGACTCGTAGTAGCCGGGTGCGGTCATGGGCGCGTGAAGACCACCGAACCCGAACTGACGTTGCTGTTGTTGCCACTGAACGATTGCGGGAGTCCCCGTAGTTGACATGAACACGAAGGCACCGTCAACGTTCGAATTCTCGAACCTGTCGAAGATCGATGTAAAATCCTCTGTGTCGGAGCTGAAGCTGACGTCTTGAACGATATTGACGTCCATGTTCTGGAGACCTTGTCGGACTTCCTGAACCTGAGCCACGAATCCCTCGATGTCCTCGACCAGGAGGCCGACCCGGTTCCAATCCATTTCCGAGAACATGTCCTTGGCAAAATCAACCATGTTCCGTCCGAGGTTGACGCTGTTCGGCGGACCAGGTCGGATCAGGTACTTGTACTGTTCGTAGTTATTTTTTACCCGTTCGTTCATGTCGGGGGTAATCGCCGCGGAACTCATATGAATAACTCCATTGTCGGCGATCACGTCCATGATATTGAGGAAGGATTCACTGGTGTAGACGCCAGTGGTGACGTCTACTTCTTCCTGAAGGATGAGCTCCTGATATGCGGTACGCGCCACGTTGGGTGTGAGCTCTGTATTTTTTACAACGACCTCAACGTCGGCACCCGCGAGACCGCTCTCGTTCAATTGCTCTACGGCCATCTCTCCGGCGTTAGCCATTGCCGTTCCACCCGGGAAACTGCCCGGTTGCGGTGCCAGCAATCCGATTTTGATCGGACCGGACACCTGTCCGTTCCCGCTGCTGCCGCCGTCGCTATCGTTCCCACTGCTGCCGCCACTGCCGCCATCGCCAGTACACCCGGCGAGCATCGATATCCCCATACCTGTACCTGTTGCTTTAAGTAATCCTCTTCTTGGAATTTTGTCATCGGGGTTGCTCATATCAACACTCTCCTTTCTCAGAAACGCTACCATATAACACTTTTGTCAACGAATATCATTACCAAGGGTAACGTATTCGGGCTTCGTTGAATCCAGTGAAAAGGCAATGGAGTTTGTTCATAAGATGAGACCAAGGAGACGAAGCGAGTGTGAAGTACATTGCTTCGAATAAGATCGATGTGCCAGCGAGCCATCTCATCGGGATGTACGCAATGAGATGGCGAGTGGAGACGTTCTACAGGGATACCAAGCCGGATCTTGGTTTGGGAGATTGCGAGCTTGGGCATGCCGCAGGTGCCAGTCGCCAACGGCACCTGCTGATGTTGGCCTACAGCCTCCTGAAGCTGGGTGCTGCAGACAGGGCTTTTGGAACGATTCTCGCACACGCGAGTTCACTTCGCAACGACGTCAAGCGTTCCTTCCACGAAGACGTTCAGAACCTTCTCTCCTGGGCACTTAGTAGTCCCAACTATAGCACTGACGAACTGGTGCACCAGATCGAGGGAATATTCCATCTAACGTGCGAAGTCTAGTAACTAGACAGCGCTAGATTTGGTATAGTTATTCTTGAGATAGTTTCACAAAGATTGAGTTATTATTCTATTGTTCTAAACTGTGATTTTACTGGAATCCGCATGTTCCGGATATAGCGGAGATTTATGCAGATGTTTGTCAGTACTCCCAAGCAAAACATCATTTCCGATCTCAGTTGTAACACGGATATGGATGTTAATTTCAGATAGCTTAGAGATAAAAATTCCCTCTCTAGAGTAGCAACATAGCTCAGCAAAAGTGGTTACTTATATTCTTTGGAGTCAGGAAACACTGTGCTGTAGCCTGAGATTAGAAATGTCGTTCTAATCCGAACGTAGATCAATCAGGAGATTTGAATATTTGGCAGTATAGTTCCGGATATATCGGAAATTGTGTGATGAATGAGGACAGTAGTCACAAGCGATATGAGCCGGCCGGACTACCACAGTGGATTCATTTGGCTGGTGTTCTGCGACCCGGAAAAATATACGAACACTGACTTGCTCTTTCTAGCTTCAGAGTAAAGTCTTGCAACTATAGGGAGGATAAGGCGAGACAGATGAATATCATTCAGACCAGCTGATTATGCCCAGAGATAAGTGCTACTGAAAGTTTAGGAGGGCGTCCTTTCTCATTGGGTTCGGAAAAGCTATGTAGTTACCGGCGCCGAGAAGACACGCCTACTGGCTCTTCAGTCGGGAATTCCAACCAGTGCCAGGCAGTGATTAGGACTTAGGTTGAGATCGGCTATTACCTCGGTAGTGATTCTCCGGAGATAGCGGAATGTTTATGTGGTGTGTGGACAATTGTCTCCTATGAGTAAGACTGTGCCAGTCAAGACTGCGACGCGGGTTTTCGAGATAATCGAGGCTCTTCTCGAACTTGAGCGCGCCAGTCTCTCGGAACTCGCCCGACACCTCGATCTGGCAGACAGCACTCTCCACGACCATCTCACGACACTCGAATCATTGGGTTACGTCGTCAGAGAGAACAAGAAGTACCAAGTGAGTTTTCAGTTTCTGGAGATTGGCGAGAAAACCAGAAGAAATTCAGACATATATCAAGTTTCTGATGACGAAGTGAGTAAGCTGGCCAGCGAAACCCAAGAACACGCTAGCCTGATGGTCGAAGAGAACGGAATGGGTGTTCTTCTTGCAATCGCAAAAGGCACTAATGCCGTGAATCTCGAAGCTTACGCCGGCCGGCGAGTTGTTCTCAACGCGAGCGCGCCGGGAAAGGCAATTCTGGCTCATCTCCCAGAATGGCGGGTAGAGCAAATTATCGACCAGCACGGCCTGCCGGAATACACTGAATACACAGTCACCGGGCGCGAGGATCTGTTCGCGGAACTCGACGCCATCCGCGAGCGTGGATACGCAACCGACGTCGAAGAACTGGTCGAAGGTGTGAAGGCTATCTCGGTACCTCTGATCTGCCGGAACAGGGTACGAGGGGCAATCACGGTGGGCGGCCCTGCCAACCGCTTAAAGGGTACTCTGTTTGAGGAGGACCTTCCAAATCTCCTCCTACAATCATCGAACGTGATCGAACTCAACCTGGCACACTGGTAGGCAACGGCTGCGCTCCGGCTGGGATATCACCTCGCTGGCACAGGGCCATAGGAATCGCATCAAACCCCGAAAATGGTCCGCGCGTTTTCCGAGAGGAGTTTGTGCTTTACTTCAGAACCTAAGTCGAGATCGTCGAGTTGAGGAATCACCGTATCGTAGTCAAGTACGGGATAGTCAGTCCCAAAGACCACCTTGTCTTGGCCACGGCTTCGAATGAAATTTACGACATTCTCTTCCCAGTACTTAGGTGCGTGGGCTGTCGCGCCCATGTAGACATTCGGGTGTTTCCACGCCATTGCTTCGAGTTCCTTCGACCATGGCCAGCCTGTATGACAACCGATCACCTTGAGATCAGGGAAGTCCAATGCGACGTCATCGAGTAAGATTGGCTTCCCGTGTTTGCTTGGCATCTGCATTGCTGAGTGGCCGACCTGCATCAAGACGGGGATATCGAGTTCGGCACACTTGGCATAGAAAGGATAGAACTGGCGGTGATTGAGGGGGAGGTCCCACCCGTATGGTTCGAGGAGTCCGGCAACGAACCCATGATCCTCAACGTATCGTTCGAGGCGGGCGACCCCTTCCATTCCTTCTCGAGGGTTGATGCCCGCTGTGCCTTTGATTCGATTTGGATATGCCTCGGCGACATCGGCGACCCATTCGTACGGAACATCGATTTCTAATCCGCCATCCGGGTTGCCGAACTTGAGTGCCGGGATGAACACCTGATCAACACCGTGTGTGTCCATCTTTGCGATGAAGTCGTCCGCTGACATTCCCTGAGACGGATCGTACATATCCTCCATGCCGAAGACTTGGGCGGCGACGTGCTGGGCTTGGGAATCATAGTACAGTTCCGTTCCCTTCTGTGTAAAGAGGTTACACCAGACGTCAACAATACCTTCTGATTCTGTGGTCATTGCAGGCACTCCATGTACATCGATGGCAGACTGTCATGGACGAAAGTCCATAGGTCTATTGGTGCGGGCCAGGGTTGAGTAGTCCTCCATCCCGGTTGAGGTCACCAGCGGTCAGTCGTAGAGGTGACGCGCGACGACGGTCCGGTTGATCTCATTTGTTCCCTCATAGATCTGAGCGCCCTTTGCCTCCCGCATGAACCGTTCGACGGGGTAGTCTTTGGAGTAGCCGCGTGATCCGAGCACTTGGACAGCCTCTATAGCACCCTCCATTGCGGCATCGGAAGCGAAGGTTTTTGCGATGGCTGCATCCTGGGTGACCCGTTCGCCTGCATCAAGTTTTGCTGCAGCGCTATACGTTAGTAACCGTGCCGCCTCCAGATCCATTTTCATATCAGCGAGTTTGAATGATATGCCTTGGTTTTCGCGGATCGGTTCGCCAAACTGTTCGCGTTCATCAGCAAATTTCGCACTCTCATCGAGACAGCCCCGGAGAATACCCGTTGATTGGGCGGCAACACCCAACCGACCGATATCGAGCGCTTCCATGATGTATCGGAACCCGCGGCCTTCCTCGCCAACTAAATTCTCGATAGGCACCCGGAGGTTCTCATATTTAACCTCGTTTTCGACAACGGCACCGCCTTCCATGCAAGGAATATCGCGGACGAATTCGATCCCATCGCGCTCTTTAGGGTTTGGGACGCCGATGATGCTTACGTCGTCGTGATCACCGGTGTTGTCGGTCCGAGCAACGACGAAGATCAGGTCCGCGACCTCTCCGTGTGAGGTCCAGACCTTGTGACCATTGATAACGAACTCGTCGCCATCGCGTTCAGCGGTGGTTTCAAGCGCGTTCGCGTCGCTGCCGGCTTGCGGTTCGGTGAGCGAGACGGCGGTCACCTGGTTCTGGGTGAAGATGTCGGTCAGCCACTCCTCGCGCTGGCGTTCACTACCGAACTTCTGGAGGGTGTGGCCTATAAGCGACCCCGAAAGCGAAACGACCCCCGCCGGAATCTTCCAGATCCGACAAAGTTCCTCGATGGTGACGACGAATGACCGATAATCTCGCCCCTCGCCGCCGTACTGGTCCGGGATCGTTACTCCGTATAGACCCGCATCACCAAGGTCGTCAATGAGGTCAAGGGGGAACTCTCCTCGGCCTTCATACTTGTCAACGACCGGCGCGACTTCCTGTTCGGCGAACTCTCTGACTCGTTGTCGGTACTCCTCGTGTTCTGATTCAAGTCCGATGTGCCCTGTCATAGTGTAGTCCTGAAATCGACTTCTACCATTGAGATGGCTGTACTGTCTTTCAGTGCAGCCAAGCTTATAACTATTGACCACCCGGGTTCTGATAGGAGAACAGACGGCAGTTAAAGTCCGGTTACCGTCCCGTCCACTCGGGTTCACGGTCCTCGGTGAACGCCGCAATACCCTCGCTTGCATCGTCACTGGAGAACGCGCCGATAAACAGTTCGAACTCGTGTTCGACGCCCTCGGACAGTCCCATCCGGCTGCTTGCCTGGATGGCCTGTTTGGCATACGAGAGTGCGACCGGACTGTTCGCTGCAACTGCTTCGACGAACTCAGTGACGGCCTCGTTGAGGGTGTCTGGGTCAGCCACGCGCTCGATTAGTTTGATCTCAGCTGCCTCTGCGGCATCTATCATGTCGCCGCTGAGCACTAGTTCCATCGCTTTTCCTTGACCGACAAGACGAGGGAGTCTCTGTGTGCCGCCACCACCCGGAATCAGACCAAGTGTGATTTCCGGGAACCCGAACAAGGAGTCAGCCGAGGCGATTCGGACGTCACACGCCAACGCGAGTTCGCATCCACCACCTAATGCGTGGCCGTTGATCTGTGCCACGGTTGGTAGGGGGTGATTCTCGATCCGTTCGTAGAGACGCGGTGGGCGCCGCTCGGACCGCTGCTCAAGCGGTGTCCGTTTTTTCATTTCGGCAACATCTGCACCGGCAACGAATGTGCTCGCCTCGTCGGATCCGGTCAGAACGATGACCCGGGCACGCGAATCCTCGATGGCTTCGAGTGCTTGCTCCGCTTCGGCGTTGAGGGTTGCGTTCATCGCGTTTCGCGCCTCTGGGCGGTCGAAGACGATTGTGACGGCGTGTTCGACCGGTTGATCGACCTCGACTCGGACATGCTCAAAGTTTGCATCGGTGGCTGCGAGGTCGTTGCTACTCATGCTGGTTTCTCTGGATATCAGTTGACCAGTGCACAATGATATTTGCTGACAAGTATTCAGCAGTACAGGGCATACGTGTTCAACATCATTTTCTTACGACTGGGATTAAACGTTGCGCTATTCGTGCCGTCTACGAGGAACATTCTACTACGGATTGGGCGAGGTACAAAGCAATGTTTTCAACTCACTCTTTGTAGGACCGAGGCAGGCCAAGAGAGTGCTGAGCGATGTAGTCGAGCACTACTCCCCGGATGCGGGACCGGTGCGTTGATGGCGAGCAACGCCCCATGTTGCGGCGACTCACAACCCTTTGCTCGCGGACGTGCCGCTGTGAATCGACATCGATATCTCGCAGATTCCTCAACATGTATGACACGTGAAGTGATTAGTAATGTTGGCTATCTCGCCCCTCATCACCAACTTGAGTGTCGTATTGCTGAGCTGCTTGCCAGGAGAAGTGTCCGACTTGCTTCCCTCTTTGCGTGTTCCTCTACAAGTAGATGAGCGATCGCGGGGAATACACCGATCGACTCCCGAAGTGAGAGCCCCGCAGAATGAGACCGAACGGCGAACGCCCCACGGACGTCGCCATCCGCTCTCGGTTCCAACAGTCACTATCTACCGGTTCTAACGCTTCACGGAACAGGTCGCCGAATAGTAGGAACCAATAGCTCTTCAGCCTGCCCACTCTCAACTGAACAGCGCCGTATCCACCCATCAATGCCGTTTCACCAGAATAATGGTATGTAGGGAATTGTCTAATCAAGGGATTCCGAACGGTTAGTATCGCTTTCTGGAGAACCGCTTCGAACACAAAAAGAGAATCCAAATCTGGTAGCTAATCGTCTCTCTGACTCGCCGGCCGCCGAAACAGTATTTGGCTTTTCTCTCTACCGGTCCGGTGAATCAAACTTCCGAAAATATCTGGAACATCTCAATCAGACAGTCCAGTGTATAAATGTTAACCACCAAACATTTCTTTTCAGAGTTATTTCATAACCAAACCGAACCTACGAAGAGTTCAAATTACTGTCGAGGTAGGGATTGTTAGGGGCTACGGACTCGAGTGGACATATCTGGATCATTATCCTCTAGGTCCGAACGGGCGATCTTTCCACTAGTGGATCGAGGAAGGCTGCCTGGGTCGCAGAACTCGATGTAATGGGGGAGTTTGTACCGAGCGACCTGACCCTCGAGCCGAGAAAGGATCTCACTCCGCATTTCGTCCAGATCCGCAATATCTGCTATCTCAACAAACATTCGGGGTACTTCACCCCATTTCTCATCAGGCGCTTTGACGACGACGACTTCATTAACGGCATCCAGTTTGGTAATGGGTGTTTCGAGCTCCGTTGGGTAGATGTTCTCGCCGCCGGATTTGATAAGGTACTTCCGCCGGCTGACAAAATTGTAGGTCCCATCCTGCTGACGAGTGAAGATATCCCCCGTTCTGAACCAACCGTCTTGAAAGTCTTCTTCGTTAACCAAAGGGGCGTCAACGTACCCACTACATAGTGCAGGACCCCGGACGGCTAGCTCTCCTCTATTTTCGACCTCAGTCCAGTCTTCATCGATAAGCTTTATTTCCACAAGCGGGCTCTCCGTTTTTGAGAACTCAACATCTGATGGAGGGGTACCAACCGGAAGCTTGCTCCCCGACATGACATGTCCAGTCTCACTTGCACCGTACGTATTCTGGAATGGCGCGTCGAATAGCTCCATTGTCTCACTAATAAGGCTCGGGTCAATTAGATCCGGGAGGGCAGCCATCGCTCGTATCGTTGGGAGGTGCTCTTGATCGAGATTTCGCCGTTTGAAAAGTTCGACGAAAGGTTCGATCGTACCAGGGACGAGGTAGAGCCAGCTAATCGGGTCGGACGATTCGAGAACGACATCAAGTATCTGTTCCGGATCAAAACCGTCAATCGGATAGAAAGTACCTCCGAGATAGGTAGTGACGACGACCCATTCAATGCCGCCCATGTGGAACATCGGTGGCCAGCCGGGATAGCTATCTCCCCGGTTAAGACCATAGTCGATCGTGACTTGGACCGCGCGGGCGATCTCTGCACGGTGACTAATGACGACGCCTTTCGGCAACCCGGTCGTCCCCGAGGTGTTTAGCACGACGAATCCCTGTTCTGGGTTGACAGAGACATCCGGCGCGGACTCACTTGACTTACCTGCCGAAAGGAGTTCGCTAAATGACCCCTTGATCTGAGAATCATACTTGATAACCTTGGGGGTCGTGTCACAGTCGGACTCAATCCAGGAAAGCCGGTCGACGAATCGATCGGAGACAACCAGTCCCCTTGGCTCAACGAGATCAACGCAGTGAACTAATTCGTCACGATTGAGCCGCCAATTGAGCGGGGCGACGAGAATCCCTATCTTCGCACATGCGAGTAACAACTCGACAGTCTCCCTCCGATTTTCCGCAAGCACCGCGATTGTGGACTTGTTCGGCTCGTAGCCGGCTGAGAGAATACCGACCGCGAGGCGGTCCGTTCGGTCGTCGAGCTCGGCAAAGGTCAGCTCTCGGCCTGGTTCCGAGATTGCCACCTGATCTGGCCACATTCGCGCCGATTTTCGAAGTTGATCTCCGACAGTGAAGGTGCGAGTCTCCCTGACAAACCGTTTGGTATCTTCAACCCCGAGGTCGAAGTTGTAGTCCATAGTGGTACAGTTTGACTCATCCTCATCATATATGTATCGCCGTGAGCGACATGGTGCAACACTGAATGTGATTTCCTGCTATATCCAAAAAATGATAGAAAAGGTATGGGTTTGCGAACAAAAATAATTTACAGAATGAGTAATGGTTGAGAGAGCATGGTCGTCCAATAGAATGGTGATGAGAGCGCAGAGAAGATTCGTGTTCTCGACAGTGAATTGGGAGGATTCCTGTCGCAGATTTATCCGAGTCGGTTCGGTTGGATGTGGTCGAACCGGCTAAGCGAAGAGGTGTCCAGTGTCTTAGGTACAGACGATTTGCTCATTCTCAATCAGACAGCGCTGATATGACCTATGTTTATACCACCGCCCACATTCCAGAGTAGTATGGGGCGATCAAAGCTTGTGGGAACCGAGCTACCCTCCGGTAAGTATGAGGTCGAAGGCTGGAAAGCGCACCTTTGGGCGGATGCGACTAGGAACAACGAAGATGCATTCCGTTACACCAATGATGCTCAATCACCGGTGGGGACGAGTCAGCTTGTTCCCCACTCTATGTGCCAGCATATCGTCTTCGAAGCTACTGGTGGGATCAAACAGACGATGAGCCGGCTTACCGAGGACTGGGCGAGTGGGGCGGCCCTCGGCGGTCTCCGCGCCGACTTCCATGCTCCTATTGAAGTGGGTGAAACTCTCTACGTAGAGGGGGTTATCGAGAGCGTTGTCGAAAAAGAAGGATCTTCCGGTGAACTAACCATCGTTACCCATACTTATAGCGTCGAGACGACAGACGGAACGGCAGTGTACGACCTTGAGGTCGATATGGTTATCCTGGAGGATGCTTGAGATGTACTTCAAGGACCTTTCACCCGGTGACGAACTCGAGCCCCGAAGGGTCAGTGACCTCCGCGGAGACGACATGAAACTGATCGCTGCGCTCCTACAGGATCCGTACCCGCCACACTATGATCGGCGACGGGCGAACGAACTCGGCTACTCCGGACTCCTAAACCAAGGACCAGCAAACTGCTCGTATATGCTTCAGACAGTCGTACGCGAACTAGTATCGCCAGTTGATCTCCGAGGACTCGACTTTCGGTTTCACAACATGGTGTTTGAAGACGAAACAGTGACCGCGAGAGCAACCGTCGCGGAGACTCGGGTCGTTGACGAGGAAGGAATTGTTGTGTTCGAAGTAGCACTGAAAAAGACTAACGGCACCGTCGTGGTTGACGGGACGGTAACCGCTCGGGTGAAACGAAAGTAGCGACCACCGCTGCCGAAGACAAATCGTTTCATATCCATAACTATTCAAGGATTTCGGCCGTCTCAGTTATCACCCACAAAGCAATCGCAGTAGGTGTCCTCAAAGGGGATAGCGCCGGTGTCTTTGCTGAACCTCTTTTCCTCCAGTACGAACCTTTTTACGCTCACTGCTGATGATGAGGGCATGGCGGAAGATCTACTCGGCATTATTGGTGCCGGAACCATGGGTAGTGGTATTGCACAACTCGCCGCACAGAACGGATTCAGCGTAACCATGCGGGATATCGATAAAGAGCTCGTGCAGGAGGGTCTTCAGCGCATCGAGGCTGACCTCAAAGAGGCTGAGGACCGCGATATCATTAAGAATGCCGACGAAGTCTTCGGCCGCGTAACGGGCACGACTGACCTCCGGGACGTAACTGATGAAGCCACGTTCATCATTGAGGCAGCTACTGAGGATGAAGAGCTCAAACAGTCGATTTTTGAGGAACTGGACGAAATGACGGATCCGAACGTGGTCCTCGGTTCGAACACATCGTCCATCTCCCTTACCACTATCGCCACCGCGGCGGACCATCCCGAACGAGTGATCGGAACGCACTTTTTCAACCCGCCAGTGAAGATGAAACTCGTCGAACTCATTACTGGACATCATACCGACGACGACACGCTTGCTCGCGCTGAGGACTTAGCCGCAGACCTCGGACGAGAAAGCATCGTCGTTGACGACTTTCCTGGATTTGCCACCTCCCGTCTCGGTCTCGTCTTAGGAATGGAAGCCGCACGAATGGTCCAACAGGGTGTCGCCTCTCCCGAAGACATCGATACGGCGATGGAGATGGGGTACAACCACCCGATGGGACCGCTCAAGCTTGGAGATTACAACGGCTGGGATGTTCGTGTAGAGGTCGGTGAATACCTCGCGGAAGAACTCGGGAGCGACGTCTATCGGCCGCCACAAAACATCAAAAAGATGGTTCGGGCCGGGGACTACGGTGTGAAGAGCGGGCAGGGGTTCTATGATTGGTCTGATGAATAGCTCTCGTCTCCCCACACTTTGGGATACGGTTTGGCGGATGATGAACTTGGGTGTACCCTGATTGTTCCAAGCAAGGGGTTGAGGTCATCGCGTTCAGTGAGCGGTCGATCCCTAGCCCTCTTGCGTCGATCGAGCTGTTGCGAGAGTGAGCGGATTTTCCGCGACCAATCGTGAATACCAGACATATCCTTCGGTGAACTGAGCGCCTAGTTGGAGATTGGGGGGGGGGAACGACGACAAGCTATTCAACGGCTGGGGCCATTGAATTACTATGGCGACCGACTACGAGGACATCGGTTACCGGATCGATACTGGCATTGCGACGATCACTCTCGACCGACCAGCGGTCTACAATGCGTTTACCAAACAGACCATCACAGAGTTGAACGACGCCATCAACCAGTTCCGCGGCGACGACAACGCACATGTAGCTGTCCTCACCGGGGCTGGGGACGGGTTCTGTGCGGGGGCGGACGTTTCCTCAATGCCCGACTGGAAAGAGAAGGGCAAACGCGCCTATGGAGAATTCCTGAGAGATGTACAGAGCGTCGTTGCCAATCTCCGAGGGTCGTCGAAGCCGACCATCGCCGCCGTGGAAGGGCCAGCCATCGGCGCCGGTTGCGACTTTGCTCTCGCTTGTGATCTTCGGCTCGTCGGCCCCGATGCCGTCCTCCGGGAAGGGTTCGTCAAGATGGGTCTCATCCCAGGCGACGGCGGCGCGTGGTTGCTTCCCCGTCTCATTGGAGAAGCAAAAGCACGGGAGTACCTCCTCACAGGAAAAGGCATTACGTCAGCGGCGGCCGTCGACCTCGGATTGGCAGTCGAGGAATCGGAGAACGCCCTCAACGCTGCGTATGACTTGGCAGAGGAGATGCTTGACCTGCCAGCACTCGCGGTTCGGCACACTAACAATCTGATAAACCCTGAACAGTCATTTGAGGCGTACTGTGAGCAGGCGATCGACCACCAGTGGGACTGCGTGAACGATCCGGAACATGAAGAAGCCGTCGCCGCCTTTCGAGAAAAACGCGAACCCGAGTTCGACCGGACGTACAATTAGAGGGAAGACTGAACCCCTCCTGCTGGCGGACCACCGGAGCAGTCTTGCTACCCACCGAAGACCACCTGATCGCTCATGGGAGTGTTCCGATCATCCACGAATGTACTACACTTCTCTCATCAGTTTGTCAAAGCGTTCATAGTCTCCTGCATACATGCCATGATAATGCACCGCATTTCGCTGCCGAACGAGTACTTGGAAGGGACCAACAATGTCTATCTCCTCGACGGCGAGGAAACAGCTCTAATCGACGCTGGGTCGGACACACCGGAGGTCCGTGATGCAGTGGTCGATGGCTTCGCGGCCGCAGGCCTGACGATACCGGATCTCGACCGAATCTTTCTGACGCACTACCACATCGACCACTGCGGCGCAGTCGGGTGGCTCGTCGATCAGAGCGGCGCTTCCGTCCACGCTCACCCGGCGGATCGTCCGTTGATTGAAGGAAATGAGACAGCCTGGGAGCGACTGAACCGACAACGATGCGAACAGCTCGACTCATGGGGCGTGCCAGCGAACAAGGTTGAGGCGCTGTTCGACGCGTTTGTAGAGGACCCCAATCTCTACGCCGATGTTTCGGTCGAACCTATCGAAGACAACGTCCGGGTCGATTGCTGTGGAACACCACTTCGAACCCACCACACACCGGGTCACTCGCTCGGCCATCTCGCATTCGTTCTCCCAGCACGGGACGAGGTCATCTCCGGCGATGCGCTGCTACCGGTGTACACACCGAACATCGGGGGCGCGGATATTCGAGTTGAAGAACCGCTGGTGGACTACCTCGAGACGCTGCAGTGGTTCGTCGACGAAAAGTTCGGTCGGGCCTGGCCAGGCCATCGAACCACGATTGCCGACCCGGCTGGTCGTGCACGCGGTATCTTCCATCACCACGAAGAACGCGCAATGCGAGTGCTCAGAACTCTCGAGAGGGACAACTTGATGACGCCCTGGGCGGTCAGCCAAGAGCTGTTCGGCTCACTAGAAGGAGTCCACATCCTTCACGGTCCAGGTGAAGCGTACGCTCATCTAAACCATTTGACCCGGACCGGTGCTCTGCGTCGGGAGAAGGAAGGGTACCGCCTGACCGCCGACACGGCGGAGCGGGTCCGGTCGAGCGGCGAGGAAAGCTGGGAGCTAGAGACCAGACACCGAGACTAATCAGGATTCGAACGCTCAACAGACAGTTTCTGTGCCATCACTTCGCACGCTGTCCATGTCCTAAATTCGTCGTCCTCCTCGTCGATGGTGTTCGGAGTGGCCGAGCCGGCAGCCTCACCGTACGCAACTAATGATTCACTCGACGCTGAAATGGAGTTCATGTTAGGGTCGATGCCGGCACGGTTGTCTGCTCAGGGTCGTTCTGACCATTGCCATAACCGCGTATTCTATCACCGTGCCGAGGGCGACGGCGACCCCGCTGTCTGTTGCTCGGTCGTGATTTCGTCGATGAACTCTGCCGGCCGACTCGACTCTGGCCCTCATGCACCCTTCTGAGTGTGAACCCGAGCAGGTTATCGGACCCGTAGTCGCTGGGAGTGTTACTGATCGCACGCCACCGGTCGCCGATTCGGTAAAGCAATACACTGACTCGAGTGTGCGCTCAGGTTTACAAGAAAAGAGTTGCTACGCTTTAGACTAGGTCGGGTAAGCCGTTTTTCTTGAGAGCACTCGCGACCTGGTTTTTCTGTATCTCGTCAGTCCCGGCGGCGAGCCGCCGACCTCGTGCAAGACGGTAGAGATACTCCAGAGGATGACCTCGTTGATAACCATTCGCACCATGTATCTGCAAAGCCTCACTCACGACCCGTTCGGCCCGTTCGGTCGAGTAAAGCTTGGCCATCGAAGTCTCGAGCCGATCCGGGATCCGTCCCTGGTCGTGAGCGGTGAGTGCTGCGCGGTAGGTCAGCAGCCGGGCGGCTTCGAGCTGTGTCGTCATATCCGCGAGCTTCCACTCGATGCCCTGAAAGTCACCGATTGGCTGACCGAACTGCTCGCGTTGCTGTGCGTACTCGATAGCTTTTTCGAGACCATTACGCGCCCAAGAGTTGGCGAGCGTCGCACAGCCGAGCCGTTCCCAATTGAGTGCTTTTAGCTGCTCGACAAAAGCGTCCTTCCCGCGTGTTAGCACGTTCTCTTCCGGAACATCGACATCCTCGAATCGAATCTGGCTCTGGGTTCCTCCGTGCATGTTGGTGTAGTGCTCTTGGACCTCAACCCCAGGCCAGTCGAATTCGACAACGACCGAGCCCAGTCCCTCTTCGAACTTCACCCAAACAACTGTAGCATCTGCGTGTGGGACATTGCTCACCCAAGTCTTCTCGCCGTTGAGGACAAGTCCGTTGTCGACTCGGGTGTTCATCGACCCTACGTCCGAACCCGATTCAGGTTCCGAGATGGCAATCGCAATAAAATCCTCACCAGTCAGGACTGGTGGAAGATACTGGTCTTTTGCCGCCTCGGTCCCGAACATCTCGATGGCTCTCGGTGCAACCATCTGCTGGTTGTAGATAAACTCGGCAGTGTCTGGGCAGACACTCCCGACGGCCTCGATCGAGAGCATCGCCTCGAATTCGGTCATACCGCCACCGCCATACGCTTCGTCGAAATTAATCCCGAGGAATCCTCGATCGGCGAGTAATTCGACGTTTTCCCACGGTGGTTCGCCGTGCCACTCGAAGGCTTTCTCCGCGAACTGATCGCGTGCCATCTCTTCAAGGGAGGAGAGAATCATCTCCTGCTCGCCAGTGAGATCGAACATGTATACTACTCTCGACGGAGGCGGTACAAAAACCCATCGGGCAGGGAAAGGAGTCGTATGACTCCCTGAGATGCGTGATTCAGTTCTCGTGGAGCGAGGTCCGTGGGATACGGGGAATCCCTTCAGCAACGATCGTTTGGCCTTGGATATAGCTCGCGGCTGGACTCGCCAAAAACTGTGCTACTGTAGCGATTTCGTCGGGAAGACCGATCTCGCGGTCGACACGTTCTCGGCTGATATCGTCCGCCTCGATGTCTTCTTGACTCGCCAGTCCCTCTGTTGCAACGAGTCCGGGCATGACACCGTTGATGCGAATGTCGTACTTTGCCCACTCATACGCCAGTGTCCAGGTCAATTTGTCCATTCCTGCTTTCGCCGCCGCGTAGGGGATCATCTGTGGCGCCCCATCGCGGGCGGCGACACTGGAGACATTGACGATTGTCCCACCGTCGTTTTCGCGCATCCACTCACCAACGACCTGTGTGCAGTTGAACGCCCCATTGAGATTGATGTCGACGATGGTCTGCCATCCATTTTGGCTGATCTCCTCGAAGGGAGCCATGAAACTTGCCCCAGCATTGTTGATCCACACATCGATCGGTCCGAGCGTCTCGGTGGTTTCCTCGACTAGGGCCTCGATTGCGTCCCAGTCCCTGATATCACACTCGATAGGGAGCGCGTCACCCCCAGGGCGTTCATTGATCGCCGTTGCGACTGGTTCTACGTTCTCTCTCGACCGAGAGGTCACAACAACGTCGAGTCCCTGGTCGGCAAATCGTTCGACGATCGCTCGACCGATACCCGAAGACGATCCCGTCACAACGGCCGTCGATCCCTCGATCTGAAACTCCTCCACATTCATCTCTGAGTCCATACTCCAGACGTGCCGAGGGAGAACCGTAAAGCTATGCAATAATTGGTCTCAGCTCACGCTCGCTTCGTCTGTAGGGGCGACTTTGAATCCGTATCGAGTAACGCCCTCTTGAGTGTAGATCCGGCGGATCGTTGCCTCAACCCGGTCGCCGACAGACAAGTCGTCCGGGTCAGCCTCAAGTACGAACGCAGGCGCACTCACCGAATCACCGTCCGGTCCGTCAAACGAAACGATCCCGGTCGCGTAGGCTCCACCGTACTTCGTTTGGAGTTCAGCAAATTCAGGCGGTGCGCCGCCTTGAGCGATTACAGAGAGTGCCTCGAGCGTGCCTGATCGCGAGAGCGCGACCGAATCATACCCCACCGATGCACGACAAGACGAACAGACACCCGTTGGTGGAAAGTTCAACTCCTCGCATTCTGGACATCGACCTGCTTCGAGTCGGTAGCGCTGTGCGATCGACCGCTGCCATGTGGGAATGCTTACATATCCTCCACCACCTTCTGGCGCTCCAGACGTGACGTCACCACGGAGACGGACATACTCTGCAAACGAGAGCTGGCGGCTACCCCCGATGGCCAGATCTGTCGGCGGCGATCGGTCTTGACTCCTCTCGAGCAGGAGTAGTGCCGCCGTTGCACCACTTCCGTACCCCGCGACCAGCACCCGGTCGGCACCGTCTGCGATGGCCGACGCTAGTGCAATCGGGACTCCAGCGGTGCCGGCATCACCGATTTCGTCGGCGACTGTGGCGGCAGCGACGGTTTCTTTATCCACTCCGAGCGGTCCAGTTGCCCGGTAAGGAATCGCAGCGTCAGGGGCGTGGATTGCTGCGGCCGCCACTTGGCTTGGATCGTAATCAAGTTGTGATGCTGCGCCTGTGAGTGCTCGTGAGAACGACTCCCGTTCGTAAGATGTGACGTCTAAACTATCGACTGTCTCGGAGCCTCTGTTTCGGAATCTCGTTCCAGGATATGGAATCGCGTACTCCGAGACATCGGAAATAGCAATCGGGGCTTCGGGTTCAAGGACGAACGCGGCTGCACCGGCACCGGCAGCGTGTTCGATGGCGTCGTCGGGGTCACCATGGGGACAATCACTCGCGACTACGAGCGTCCGTCCCATCGAACGCCCCCCTTCGACAAGACACTGTGCCCCGGCGGCAGTAGAGCCAGTGACGATGGCCCTAGTAGCCGTTTCCGGGATAGCAAGCATTGCGCCGAGCTTAGCGGTGAGATCCTCCTCGGCGACGGGTGGGGTCGTGCTCGCGAATAGGAGTTTATCAATATCGCCACCCTCGATGCCGGCTGCCGTCAGCGCGCGGGTTGATGCCTCGTATGCCATCGTGATTGCATCTTCGTCGGCGGCCGGAACTGCCTTGGACGAAACGCCGCGCGCTAGGAACTGTCCCCATCCCTCGCGGAGTTCCGACGCCGGGATCCAGGTGTCAGGTATGTACGCACCAATACCGGCGATCCCGCTCTCGATTACGGTCATGGCTTCACCTCCGGTCCCTCGAAGATATGAACTGATGCCGCGCCGCCGCTCCCACCGACATTGTGAGCCAATCCGCGCTCGGCGTCCTCGACTTGGCGCTCGCCAGCCTCGCCACGAAGCTGTTTGAACATCTCGACCACTTGGCCAGCTCCGGTGGCACCTATCGGATGGCCTTTTGATTTGAGACCTCCGGAGGTATTGACCGGGATTCGTCCGCCGAGCGCTGTCTCACCCTCCTCTACGAGACGACCGCCTTTCCCCTGCTCGCAGAACCGAAGGTCCTCGTAGGCGACGATTTCGGCGATCGAGAAGCAATCATGTACCTCTGCGAAGTCGACGTCATCCGGGCCAACACCAGCCATTTCGTAGGCCCGGTCAGCAGCCGTCCGAGCAGCCGGGAGATTGGTGTAGGAGTCGCGCTGAAACAAACCGATCGAATCACTAGCTGCCCCCACACCAGCGATTCGGATCGGTCGGTCGGTATACTCCTCTGCAGCATCCTCGCTGGCGATGATCGTGACCGCAGCGCCATCGGTCGTCGGACAACAGTGGTACAGCGTGAGCGGGTGGGCAATGATCGGTGCCTCCTCCGCATCTTCTAAGGAACATTCGAATCCGAGCTGTGCATGGGGGTTCATCGCACCGTTTCGATGGCTCTTGACCGCAACGCGGGAGAGCTGTTCGCGAGTCGTCTCGTAGTTGGCCATATGGGCACTGGCGATTTGGGCGTAGACGCCGGCGAAAGTGGTGCCGGCCATTCGCTCCCATTCCATCTCACCGCTTACACCCAGCCAGTACGGCAGCGTTTCGGAGCTGAGGTCGTTCATAATCTCTGTCCCGCCAGCGACAACTACGTCCGCCATTCCGCTTTTGACTGCCTGGACTGCATCGCGGATGGCATACCCTGATGCTGCACAAGCATTCTCCAATCGAGTACAGGGGACTTTCGACAGGCCAACGTGCTCGGCAATAGCTGGCGCCGAGAGGCCGATCTGTCGCCCGCCAATCGACAGCATACCGATGTACGCCTCATCTACGTCTGCCGGTTCGATTCCTCCCGGAACCGTTTCCACTGCCGCTTCGTAGGCCTCACGGAACAGCGAGCGGTAGCTCTCGTCGGGAAACGATCCAAAGTCGGTCTGAGCGGCTCCAATCAAGTAGGCATCTCGCATGCTGGCCTTTCGAAACGGGGATACATTAACCCCTCACCTACTGTCGGAGCCAGTCGAAACCACTTCCACCGGTTGTGGTTATAACGGCGGTGGCTATTAATACTTGCCGTGTCTGCGTCCTCTATGCAGACCTACGAGGATTTCGCCGAGTATGAACTGCAGTGGGAGGACCAAGAAGACTGGCTACTCCCGAAAATACTCGAACACCAAGCGCACGAACGCCCCGACGAACCGTTCTTACAATGGGAAACCACCGACCAAGTCGCCACCTTCGCTGAGACCGACTGTACCGTGAACTGCCTCGCTCACGGGTTACGTGAGCGCGGCGTCGAGAAAGGCGACCACGTCTTGTTGATGCTGCCCAACTCGCCGGAGTACGTTTTCCTCTGGTTCGCACTGAGCAAGATCGGCGCGGTTGAGGTCCCCGTGAACACGAGCTACAAGCGAGACACGCTGGCCCACGTTGCCAACCTCACTGAGGCGGATTTCGGCATCTTTCATGATTCGTTCGGACAGCGCATTCTTGAGATCGAGTCGTCACTGAATCACCTCTCGGATATCGTCCTCTTAGGCGATAAACCCCTGAGAAATACCACGGACTCCTCGATCGAATTCGGTCGTTATGAGGGCATACTCACTGATGACGATTCAAAGCCCGAGGCTGACCTCTCATTCAATGACACCGCGTCGATTATCATGACCTCGGGAACTACAGGCCCCTCAAAGGCGATTCAGAAAACCTATGCTCATCAGTACTTCTTCGCCGAGCAGTGTGTCAACATCACCCAGCTCACCAGCGAGGACATCTACATGACGGGGAACCCACTGTTTCACTCGAACGGGCAAGTGCTTGTCATTTTCCCAGCTTTGATCATGGGTGCAAAGGTCGCCCTTTTCGAAAAATTCTCTGCATCGGGATGGGTCGACCGCCTCCACGAGACCGGCGCGACTGTCTGTAACTTCCTCGGATCGATGATGGATTTCGTCTACCAACAACCAGAACGCGAGATCGACGACAATAACGATCTCCGATGTCTGTTTGCCGCCCCCACTGCCTACGGCATCAAAAACGAGTTCGAGGACCGCTACGGGATCGAATTCACTACAGAAGTCATCGGTACTACCGAGACTTGTATGCCGGTCCTAACCCCTTACGGGGTCGACAGACCGAACGGGGCCGCAGGAGTTCTTTTGTCGGATTATTTCGACGTTCAGTTGGTCGATCCAGAGACGGATTGGCCAGTCGAAACCGGGACAATGGGTGAGTACACGATTCGTCCGGAGATCCCGTGGATCATGACACCTGGATACTACGGAATGCCGGAGAAAACCGTCGAAGCGCTCCGGAACGGATGGTTTCACACTGGTGATGGTCTCCGACGAGACGAAGACGGCTGGTTTTATTTCGTCGATCGAATGGGTGATACACTCCGCCGGCGTGGGGAAAACATTTCAACGTATGAGGTGGAACAGCCGCTTCTCAGCCATCCCGCGGTTGAGGAGTGCGCCGTCGTCGGAATCAAGGCCGAAGAAGAAGGGGGTGAAGACGAGGTCAAGGCATGGCTCACCGTCAAACAGGGTCAGTCGGCAACAGAGGTAGAACTAATCGAGTGGGCCAACGAGCGAATGCCCTACTTTATGGTGCCGCGTTACCTTGAAGTCGTGGACGAACTTCCGAAGACTGAGAATGAGAAGATTCAGAAGGCGAAACTTCGCGAGTGGGGCAATTCCGAGCAAACCTGGGACCGGAAAGCAGTAGGCGTCGAAGTGAGCAGAGACTAGCCCTCGGTCGTCGACTGCAGTTCTCAATCCGAACAGCTCCCCGATAGCTCCGACGACCACGGCCTGATTTTGGCATCCGTACATCGGTGAGCAGCCATTTTGCAGGCCGCTTCGGTATCCAACATCCATTTGACAAGCGTACTACTGACCATGTGAGCAAATGGAGAATCTCACGGGCCATGCCCGAGGCAACTGCAGTACGGCCAACGAAAGGGCTGGATGGTCAAGTACTCACAAACTGGGTAACGCTGTTGTAGATGGCTCCCTCTTGAGAAAGAGAGGCGGGAACTTTATCTCCCCGACGGGTCTCGTTCGAGCTATGTCGAGGATCGTTGACGTGCATTCGCATCTATGGGCAGAGGACTGGCTCCCCAAGCGGTTTTGGGATGCGTTCGTGGACATCGCCGTCCGTCAAAACGAGAAACGAGGGAACACGGTCGATCCAGAGCGAATTCGGGAGTCGTACCTTCCGACGTACTGGGACCCGACCGGTGAGAAACTACTCGAACTGATGGACGAAAACGTAATCGACCACCAGGTCGTCTTCGGGGTCGATTTCGGACTCGCATTAGGAGAGCCAGAGACCCCGATCCGGGAGGTCAACCGCAAAATAAGCGAGTTCGGTGCGGATAACACGGATCGAATTTCAACACTAGCAACGATCGATCCGCGCCGACCGGGTGCAGTCGACCATATAGAGACGGCAATCACAGACTGGGGAATGGACGGGATCAAACTCCACCCCACTGCGGGGTTCTATCACCATGATCAAGAGACCTACCGCCTGCTTGAACTCGCCCGCCGCCTCAACGTACCGGTGCTCACCGATTCGGGTCCGATTTTCGCACCCCTCTATAGCAAGTATTCACACCCCAACAACTTGGACGAGGTCCTCTCTGATTTCCCGGATCTCGACATTATCGCCGCTCATATGTCCTTCGAGTGGTGGCGGGACCTCCATGCGGTCGCGAACTCGAAGGTCAACACACGCCTTCATGTCGACGTTTCGGGCTGGCAGGAACGCTGCAAGGAACGACCGGAGGAGTTCGCGACCGCCGTCCGGCACCTGATGGATGCCGTTGGGAGTGACAGGATGCTGTTCGGAACAGACGACCCGGCATTCTATCCCGTTCATCCAAAAGATGAATGGATCGGGAATATTCGTGCGCTAGCAAGCCGAGAGACCGATCCAACCTTCACGGACGAGGAGATCGAGAGCTTGCTCGGACAAAACGCAACGCGGCTGTTTGACTGCTAATTTCCTGATAGGTGCCTCGGATATCGCTCTCACCGCTCATCTCTTAGCTGGACTGAGTCTGACGAGCGAAGTGCTCTCAAGAAGGTTATACGTTTTTAGTTGGTCGATGGTGCCGCAATCACGCTGTCTCTCCCGGTGATCGCAACGTCTACCCCAGGCGAATTAAGAGGCGTTAGTTCTCCGATTCCAGAGCGCCTCCCATGATGGTCGTTTTTCTGCCTAGTGAACTATCGCACATATCGGGCTGGCACCGCTCGTTGAGGGATCAAACTCCCCGGACGCAGACAAATTCCATACTAAACCCGCTCAGATCGTTGTCGTTCTCCCGTTGTGATGTGTAGGTTGTAAGAACCGTCGCGCTCTGGTCGATATCCGGTGAGTGAGCGAGTTTTTCGAAGGCAAACCGAGTCCAAATCAGACTTCGCGGACCCGATTTGTTTCGCTGACTTCCCAGTCTTCGATTTCCTCTCGAACTACCTTCCCGGTTGCGGAACGAGGGAAATCCTCGGGCTCGACGATTTCGATGAAATGGGGGAGTTTGTAGTTCGCCAAGTTCCCTTTCAACATCTCCATGAGTTCGTCTGTGTCAACCTCGTCTGGGTTGAATGTACTGACAATCGCGCGTGGTACTTCTCCCCACTTTTCGTCGGATACGCGGACGACAGTTGCCTCTTCAATCTCCTCATGCTGGAGGAGTACCTTTTCGAGTTCTGCAGGATAGATATTCTCTCCTCCACTTTTGATGAGGTATTTCCGGCGGTTGACAAAGCTGTAGGTGCCATCATCATTGTGGACAAAGATGTCGCCAGTTCGGAACCAGCCATCTTTGAAGTCTGCCTCGTTGGCCTCGGGGTTGTTGATGTATCCGCTACAGAGCGTCGGACCGCGAGCCGCAAGTTCACCTCGGCCTTCGACTTCATTCCAGTCTTCGTCGATGAGTTTCAAATCCACATATGAGGACTCGACTTTTGCGAGGTCCTCATCGTCAGGCATAACACCTACAGGAATGTTGCTGCCCGCGCTGAGTACGTTGGCATCCTCAGTTGCTCCATAGGAATTCTTGAACGGCATATCGAACTTCTCAGTTACTCGTTTGACTTTTTTCGGGTCCACGAGGTCAACCAGTGCACCAATTTCACGGATTTCCCGCATGTCTTCGGCCCCGATATCGTTCTCATCGAGGTAATCGAGGAATTTGTTGATGACGCCAGGGAGCAAGAACATCCAACCGATCCCACCTTTGTCTTTCTCCAGCAGGATATCAACTATACGTTCCGTGTCGAACCCATCCGGCGGGTAGTAAGTCCCACCCATAGAGAAAACTGCTGGAAGGGCGTCTGCTGAGATGATGTGGAATAGAGGTGCCCATGCGATCCAGCCATCACCTCGCTGGAGATTCCAGTCGATAGTATAGGTATACCCGCGAGCGAGCCAGGCTCGGTGACTGATAACGACACCCTTTGGAAGACCGGTCGTTCCCGAAGTGTACAGAACCACGAGTCCCTGTTCGGGGTCCACATCGTACTCCGGAGCCGGTTCTTCGGTTGAGCCGTTCTCAATCAGGGTCTCATAATCGTCATCACCGTTGTCGCCGTCGAAATTGATGATGTCTGGTGGGTCATCAAGACCATTTTCGATCCAACTCGCTTTCTCACGGTATCGATCAGAGACAATGAGAACATCGGGTTCGACAAGACCAGCACAGTGGACGAGTTCTTCTTCTTCGAGCCGCCAGTTCAGTGCGGGAACTAAAAAGCCGACTTTGGCGGCGGCGAAGTAGGATTCTATGTATTCTCCGCGGTTCTCCGCGAGAACGGCGACAGTAGCGTCTCCTTTTTCGTATCCACGACTGAGAAGCGAGTTTGCTAGCGCATTGACTCGTTCATTAAATTCAGCGTACGTTACTTCTCGCCCTGGTTCGCTTACTGCTACGTTGTCGGCGTGCATCCGTGCCGCCTTTCGCATCAAGTCACCAACGTTGAAGTGCTGAGAGCGTTCAATAAACGATTCTTGATCTTCTATTCCTAGATCGAAGTTGTGCTTCATATCCATTTTTCGGTGTGAGCGGCTGATGTGGGCTTCGCTTCTGTTCTCCGAGTCGAGTCAGACAGTATTGTTCTGTTCTGTTGTTTCCGAGTGTCGGACGGGCTTTCGGTGGATGCTGTCCGTGTGCGTGGCGAAACGTTCGATGTGGTCTCCGGGACGCGCTTCGAAGACATCGTCAGATAACCATCGGTTCTTCGACCCATCCCTCGTCGTATGGTGAGAGATACTTTGCATCGTACGTGAGTTTCTCGATGAACCACTCATCTTCGACTTTGATGAACTCAATTTCGTAAAACCCGGCGAGCCACGCAGCGCCGATATCCTCGAGGTGCCCTAGATCGAGGAAGTGCCAGCGGCCCGTTGCAGTATCACCATCCGTAGTGATCCAGGGGTTGATTCCAAGGTGGAATGAGTCGAGAATCCCCGTTTCGCCCTCGATGTACCCCTCAAGAAAGTCAGTGACTTCATCTCTGCCCTCGTAATAGCCGAAGTCGCCGTAATCGATGGCGCAATCGTCGTGGAGCAGTTCGAGAACTCCATCGAGATCGTGGTCGTCCATCCTCCGCATGTAGCAGTGCACTACGTTTGACACCGTAAGCACCGCCACTGGATCATCTACTTCTTGCATGGTGCAACCTAGCGTCACACTACCAAACGGCAAAAAGGTTGGGTTTTCGAGCCAACATTGTCAAAATGTCAAAGGTAGAAAGTTATTGCCGCCTCTCAGAATTCATGTCAAACACAACCTTTCCAAACTAGCTAAAGTGTTGGGCGAAGTGATACTCACACTCTCGTTCTGACGTTAGTGGCCCCGAAGATTAGGCGAAACAACTATGATGAAGGAAATCACAGGAGTATACGGAGAACCCATCAATGGAATTAGTGGACGGCAAGTCGACAATCGTTACTGGATCCGCATCCGGTATTGGTGAAGCAACGGCAAAACTATTCGCGGAACAGGGGGCAAACGTGGTCGTCGCCGATGTAAGCGTAGACGAAGGAAAACAAACGGTGGCGGAGATCGAGGAAGCGGGAGGCACCGCTACGTTTGTCGAGACGAACGTCGCCAAGCCCAGCGACGTAGAAGCGATGATTGAAACTGCCGTGGGCGAATACGGTCAGTTAGACGTTCTACACAACAACGCAGGCATCGAAGGTCAAGTCGCCAAAATCGCAGATCAGTCAGTCGACGGATTCGATGACGTGGTTGACATTAATCTGAAAGGTGTGTGGCTAGGAATGAAATTCGGTGTCGAGGCAATGCTTGAAAATGAGAACGGCGGCACGATTGTGAGTACCTCTTCGATCGGTGGCGTCTCCGGCATTCCCACCTACTCAGTGTACGGTGCTACCAAAGCTGGTGTGAGCCTGATGACCAAAACGGTCGCGAACGAGTATGCTGCCGAAAACATTCGTGCAAACGCTGTAGCACCGGGTATCGTCGAAACGGAAATGGTCACACGCGTTCTTGAAGAGGACCCCGAACAGGAACAAGCGTTTCTCGAAATGGAACCCATGCCAGGGCTTGCTCAGCCCGAAGAGATCGCAAAAGCGGTGCTCTTCCTCGCCTCTGATCTTGCATCCCGAGTCACCGGGGTCACACTCCCCGTCGAAGGCGGAAAGCTCGCTTAGACCAGTATCCGGAGACCACGACTTGCTTCCCCGGCAGCAGTGTTGTTCCGATGTTCGACACAGCAGCCAGCAACCCGCCTACAGAAACGTTGTGTTCGGTAGTCAACTCCAACGATGAAGATTTCACAGAAGCTATCAGCAAGCAAACTGGAGGCTACGACACGGATTCGGGATTCAGCTAGCGAGGATTTCGATTTCCGTGCTACATGACCTGTGGAGGAACTGCAGAGAAACCTCGTTCGAAGCTACAACAGTTGTGAGTCGTCTCAAGTGTTACTTTCAGCCGAGGAAAGCAGATCTGCCATCGTACTTATCTCTGCGGGAAAGTCTCGAGATCAGGCCATCCTTCCTCGTAATCGAGCGAATAGATGAAGCGAAAACGTAGGTCATCAATGTACCATTCCCCGTCAGTACAGTGGTATGCCTCATCGTATCGGCCCCAGCGGAAGCCGCCGCTTCCATCTTGGTGCGTGATAGGAGAAGTCACGTACCAGTGGCCCGTCGCAGTATCACCATTTACATCGATGACCGGATTGTGGACGACGTGGGCGGTAGCTTTGAGATTTGGCTCGATAAACTCGGTCGCGAAAGCGTGTATACCGTCATGGCCCTCGTAGGTCCCGAGATCGCCGTAATCCAGTGTAGCATTTTCTGTGAACAACGAGACCAACGCCTCCCAGTCGCGTTCGTCAACGGCATAACAGTACGCGAACCGGAGTTGTTCGATTTTGAAACGGTCCTCGATCCGGCGAAGGCGGTTTTTGACGTCTCGATCATCCATTAGTGGTTCCTCCTAAGATCACCAAATTATTGCGTTGTATTGACATTACAGTGAGTTGACTACCTCTATATCTAATGGAGAAATAACTCTGGGTGTATGAAAGTTCGGGGTTTGATATGTGACTTCATTGACCGGAGCGTTCCCCCACGCACGCTAAGGATCAGCGAGGAGAGGGTTAGCGATATCACCGTCGGATATGAGATGGTACGTCGTCAGTGTGTAGCGTCTATTAGGTACGCAAGCGTAGACAATCGGGTAGATATATTCCGTCCGAGTAGGCCATAAGGAGAGGTTACCGCGGGGCCCGATTTGTGCAAAAGATGGTCACCCTAGACGTTTTACCGAAGCAGATGGTTGCTAACGGAAACGACGCTGGTGAAGTTGAAGTTTCGCAGAGCGGAGAGCATTGACGTTAGAGGGAGCGCTTTGTTATCCTCGCAGAGTCAGGTAGCAGTCCCATCAACGTACCGCCCACGATATCAAAGATGTTTGAGAGTTGGCATCAGCGTTTTTGACGAGATTCGATGAGGGCGTGTAGGAGAGGTGCTAACAAGGGAGGCGGGCAATTGGTCCTCGTGCATTTCGCGGCCCCACTTGCTCGGGGGCAGTGTAGAGTAAAAAAGGACGTTTCAATTGACGAGATTTGTGAGTAGTGAGTATTGGGTCTAAGACCCACACTCTCAGATTGAAAACGGGAGTACCTGAAGGGGTGCTGACCGGTCTCTAACGAGTGGTTTCATATAACTATGGCTGCTGTCGCAGCGAGGGGTGGCCTCCTGTCGTCGGCTGTGGGGAGAGGGAGCGCTGAAGTGCTTGCTTACTGATTACGCTCCCACTGCTCAAACCGTGAACTCATCAAAGGGTTAATTTCGCTATTGTGGCTTGTTTGGGTAGCTAGCTTCCCTCAATGTTTAATCAGCGATTCAGTACCTCTTCGACAAGCCTGCAATCTGTCGGATACACTGCCAGCGGTCGTGATTAAATACCTCAATTTCTTTTCACCATTCGATCGAACGACGACATAATTGGTGATGTTTCAAGTGAGCTGAGCTGATTCGGGGAGCTCAATGATGGACGAGGCATCCTCAACCCGATCAAGGAATCACCACCTCATCAGCAGCGATCGCTACCGACTCGTCGAGAAGATTGCCATCTGCTGGAACTGGCCGAGATTTGCGCCCCAAGACTGGACAGCACCGCGTTCCGCACCTTCGATTTGACGCTCGCCAGCCTCGTCCATCAACTGAAGGACGACCTCGGTGTGTCGAGACAGAGATGCACAGATCCCGGAGTTCGTCGCAAGCGTCCCGCCTGAGACATTGACCGGGAGTTTGCCGTCCCTAGCTGTGACACCATTGCGGACGAGGTGTTTGGCCTCCCCTTTCTCGCAAAAGCCCATTGCCTCGTACTCGATCATCTCGAAGGGAATGTAAGGATTGAACGTCTCCACGACATCAAAGTCCTCAAGCGGGTCTTCGACGCCCGCACGCTCGTAGACCCGGTCGGCGAGCGTCTTGAGCTTCGGGAACCAGTCCATGGTCCGGTAGCCCGTCTCAAAGGTGTTACTGATCGAGTCGATGTCCTCCACCCAGACGGGTGTATCGCAGTGCTCGTAGGCGGTGTCCTCCTCGGCCATCACCATCGCTGCCGCGCCAGAAGAGACCGGGCAGGTCATCGCCCGTCGCAGCGGCCAGCAGACCATCGGAGAGTCCAACACTTCCTCGACGGTCTTGCCCTCGTTGCGATGGGCGTACGGGTTCATTGCGGCGTTCTTGTAATTCTGGGCTGCGACTTTTGCGAAATCTTCGAGGGTGGCGCCCGAGATCTCCATGTAACCAGAGCTTGGCAGCGCGCCCATTTGGATAGCCGTGACGAAGTTACGCTCGAACAGCGGGTCAGCGTTCGTGTTCATCACCGGCTGGGCTTCGACTACCGAGTCGAACGACGGTGAACCGTAGACGAGCGCCGTGTCGTATTCGCCCGAGGCGAGGTATTCATAGGCTACTTTCACGCCGCTTCCGCCAGCGGTTCCACCGGTGTTGATACTGATCACTGGGATGTCGTCGCCCATTCCAGGGACCTCAAGAGTCCGCTCGACCCGAAACGTACCCTCGAAGCCGTCGACTGTACAGAACAGTGCTACGTCGATGTCGTCGGGATCGGCATTGGCGTGTTCCAGTGCGGCCGTGATCGCCTCGAAGGCCTGCTCCTCTTTCGACATGGTCGACATTCGGTAGTCAGTGAACGTACTGGGGTCGGAGTAGCCGACGCCGATCGCACCGACGTCCCGGGTCATGCCGGCCCTCCTTCAAGGACGACCAAGGCGTCTGTCCGTGCAGGCTCTCCCAAGTGCATGTCGTTGTCAGCTAAGAGCACGCAGTCGGCAGACTGTCGACCGAGATCGCCCTGGATCTGCTGGCAGGCCGCGATAGCGCGGTAGACACCGCCGGAGTTCGGCGGACTCGTCGCCAGTGGACCACCCGAAGTGTTGATAGGAAGCGAGCCGTCGATCGCCGTCGTGTTGTCGGCAACTAGCGACGGTCCATCGCCCTCGTCACAGAATCCTAGCGCCTCGTAGCTGAGGAGCTCGAACGACGGCGCATAGGTGGCTATCTCGGCGGCGTCAATGTCGGCAGCGTCGATTCCCGCCTCGTCGTAGGCGATTGCTGCAGCGTCCCGCAGCGTCGGCTGGCGGAGCCGACTTTCCATCTCTCGATACCAGTATTTCTCGGTGGCCATGCCTGTTCCAGTGATGTAACTTGAAACATCGTCGAGTTCAGCTGCGGCTGCCTCACTAACCAACACGATTACAGCAGCACCGTAGGACATCGGCTCAAGCATCAGCTCCGTTAGTGGCCCAACGACCAAGTCCGAGTCCAGAACTTCCTCAGTCGAGTACCCCTCGCGACGGTGGGCATCGGGATTCTCCGCGGCAGCTTCGTAGTTCTTGGCAGCGGTGGCTGCCAAGTCTTCCCGGGTGACGTCGGATCCGTCGAGATAGTTCTGAGTGAAGAAACCGTACGACTGGCGGTTGTTCATCCCAAACGGTCGGTGGTAGAGGGCTTCATGCGACGACCAGCTCAACATCGTCGGGTCAGCGGTTACCGAGTCAGCCGCAACGACCGTGACTACATCGGCCTTGCCAGCTCGGATCTTCGCTCTGGCCTGGTGGATTGCCGCTCCGCCGCCACTCTGGAGCCGCATAATTGGCTTGTTGTACGCCGCGGCGGTCGCAACCTTCTGACCGTCACTGATGGCGGCGCCATCGTAAGGATCCTGACCGGTGAACATCACGCTGTCCAGGTCTTCACGAGTGACGCCAGCGTTATCGAGAGCCGCCATGTTCGTCTCCAAGACCAGTTCGTTGCCTGATTTGTCCGTCTCACCAGCGAAACCGCTCGTAGCGTAGCCAGCGATCGCAACGTCACTCATCGGCCGTATCCTCCATGGGGTGAGTTATCCGTGTTCTCCATCTCATTCAACCAATCGCCAGTGGTCCATATCAAAGATATTGCCGTCGCGGTCGTCGGACCACACCGGCTCCACCTCGTCACCCTTATTGAGTTTGTCGACTAGGTCCATCGGTTCTTCGTACTCTAGTTCCTCGATGAAGTGCATCATGCAAATGGTAGAGTCGTCGATGCGGATAACACCGGTCACGTACGGCGGTTCCGGCAACCCCTCGAACTGAAAGAAGCACACGGTATAACTCTCGAGCACACCGTGTTGCTCGACCTCGATCCACTCATCGGTCTCAACATAACACTCAATACACACCGACTGAGGCGGCACGAACACATCTCCGCACTCGGGGCAAGCCTTGCCAAGGATCTGTTTGTTTTCGAGCGCCTCGAAGAATCGGCGATTGGTCTCTCCGATGTTTAGAGAGAAATCAAGGTCCCAGTGGAACGGGTACTTGTATTCCCCGTGTACTTCGTCCGTTCCCACGGACTGGCTAAGTTCGTCTGTCATTATAGCGGGTTAAGCCTCGGTAAGAGTCTATAAAAATCTTTTCCATAGGGTGATTTCACACTCACTTCGAACGATTGTTGCTAGACGTAACTGATCTACGTTCAGCGATCAGTTGTTGAGATTCCGGTAATGATCTGCTTGCTGACCTCGCCAGCTTTCTATAGACCCGATCCCATCGCCTCTTGCCCGTGAACGAGATAGCCGATATCGTACTCGCCGGTCGGTATCGACGAATCACCGACGCAGAGCCAAGAGACAAAAGACTCGGCCAGACGAACGGAGTCACGTGTGTGCATTAGGTCGCCAACTACCCGGTACCAAAAGAGATAACTAGACTGGAAGACAGTACCAACGTATGTCTGTGTACGAGTCTCACAGCCGAACGGTGACCTGTACTCGAAGGGAGCAAGTTAGGTCGGTTTCTGGGGGTGTGTTCGGAGATGAGCGGTAGCGTAGGTGAAGTCGACTTCGGCGTAATGTTGACCGCAGCGAGTAACGACTACGGACTAGAGGAAGAGGAGATTCCGTCAGCGGTTCGGCACCTAGCGACGACCGCTGAGGATGCCGGCCTCGACGCAGTGGTCGCGGGCGACCATGTGGCCTATCCTGAAGACATCCCAACCGACTACGAGTACTCAAAAACAGGTGAACCCCCCTTCGATACAACGACACCGATCTTCGATGTCTTTCAACTTTTCTCGTACCTCTCGGCCATTACCGAGGAGATTACACTCGGAACGAACATCCTCTCGGTTCCGTATCGTCACCCAGTTCTGCTGGCGAAAAACTGCCTGACCACACACGCGCTCTCAGAGGGCCGGTTCGAACTGGGCGTCGCACCCGGCTGGCTCTCCTCGGAGTTTGAAGCGCTTGGGATTCCCTTTGAGGAGCGCGGCGGCCGAACTGACGAGTTCCTTGAGCTGTTTGAGCGCATCCGAGATGAGGAGATCGTGGGATTTGATGGAGAGTATCACTCCTTCGAACCGCTCGGGTTCTACCCTAACCCAGACGAACCGATCCCGATTCTGGTAGGCGGGAAATCCGGCGCGTCGATTCGGCGCACCGCCGAGTACGGAGACGGTTGGACGACGATTTGGGACAAACCTAATGATATGAGCGAGACCCGCGACCGCATCATGCGTGCCTGGTCTGACTTCGACCGGGACGGCAAACCCGAGATGGTTGTCACCCGCCCGATTCACGTCGGAACGGACACCGAGATGAATACCGATAGGTTGTTCGTCGGTGAGGCCGAATCCATTGCTGACGACATTGAGGAGTACGCTGAGGCGGGAACGACCCGGATCAACCTCGACTTCTATACAACGGACGTAGAGGCCCAAGCAGAGCAACTCGAACGCATCGGTGACCGTGTCCTCGACGCCTTGTAACGGACGAGGTCGCTTCCTATCGGCAAGTGTATTTGATTCCATCCAGAACAGAAACGTCGTAGTAGCCTGTCTACTTTCACTGGAGTCCTCCCCCCGTCGCCTACGAGTTGAGATAACGGTAGCTGACTCTTCGTAGCCTGTAATGAGGGTAGTCGTCTTCTTTGTGAGCTACGGTTCAGGAACTCCCTCCGGTAGGTCGTCTACGCTTTCGAGTTCATCTTCAAAAATGACGTCATCCGGGAGATTCGGCGCCCCGACAGCGAACACTCGCATTTCAGTCTCCGCAATGAGGCGACGCCAAGGACCAGGTTCTACCACCAGAGTATCGCCGGCCCGGAGGGCAACTTCTTCGTTGCCAATTTCAAGGCATCCCTTGCCCTCAACGACGAAGAACAGTTCTTCTTGGTTGATTTGCGTGTGGCGACGGACTGCTTGACCCGGTTGGTACAGGAAATAATTGTATCGCATCTTTTCGGGACGGGGCTCGCCGGCAGCGCGAAGTTCGTATCCCAGAGTCTTGACCGCTGGTTCCTTATCGGACTGGGTACGGTCAGGAACGTCCTCAAGATTAACTTTCGAGTAGTGTCCCATACTCTCGGCCTCATCATCGAGTAGTAAAAACCTAGGGTTTCGTTCCATCACTTTGCGTTGGTGGTTAGCAGCCCATCCGTTGAGCCACTATCTGCTGTAAACCATTACTTTTGCTGTCGAATTCTACTAAATAGATTTCAAATAGGCTTCCAACAAAGAGGTAGTCAATCGTCAACGGAACTGATAAAACAACCTCGATAACTCGGTCAAGCCATTTGCTTGGTTCCTATTAATATCCGATCTCCGGAATAGCCGGAGTCACAGTCCCGATGATATCGAACAATGGAAAATAATAATACACAATAGATTTGTTGTGAATTTAGTTGGTTTTGCTTGGTGTAGTTTTATTTTGATAATCTATAAGCGATGTTTTTCCATGTTTGCCACATTCTTAGTGCATAGGGTTGACCAGCCATAGGGCGGAGTATTTCGTAAACCGGTATCATTGGCTGCTATGATTCTTCAGTGTTATTCAAAGATACACCGTTTCAGTTGGCTTAGCACGCTGTACAATTGCACAACCTCAATATCGTGTGCTACCATCACATAGATAGGAGCCAATTCCAGAGGAATAAGCAACATCGCTTCGACCGCCTACCAAGTACTCCCTAAGTTGTTATCTATTTCAAAAGTATGCTCCGGCATGGCCGAAGTTCGGACAGATAAAAAAAAAGAGCTCATACTAGGTCAGCAAGAGGTGGTCCCAAACCCTATTAGATAAAGAGATGAATTGACCACAAATATTGCGTGGATTTTCCCAGTATGATATAGGAAGTTGAGATAGGGAAGCTCAGCGTTCGTTTCCGGACATAACGGAACAGTCCTCAGAAGAAAAAAGAGCGTCTGTGATAATGTGGTAGCATTGTTGGCGGGCACTTCTTCACGTTGTTGAGAGACGAACTTCTTTTACATTACCTCGAAGATATTGAAGAACCGCACTGTACTATACTCGGTAGTTCACAGAAAAGATCATTTGAGTGGAGATCTCGGTCGGTTGATCAAGCCACGTCAAGCGCACTGTCTAGTTGAGGTGGTTTGAGAAACGAGTAGGTCAAGGTCGTAGCGAGCACCATCCTTGAAATCCGGTGACCTGTTCAGAGAGACGTTGAACGTGGACGATGATGAGGTTTGGGAGAACGAGCGCACTCCGACACCCACCAGGTGTTCGAGGTCGTCCCCATTCGATGGGGCTGTCGCTGCGGGAGAGAAGCCGCTAGAACTCAGATTTCAGTCACGCGCTGGTACTCGTCACCGAGCGCGGCGGCATCCTCGGGCAGTAGCGCAACTACGAGATACTCAGCATATTCCTCGAAATATTCGACCAGCGCAGCGATCCGATTGGGATCAAGAGCTTCGAGCGAGTCCACTATGATAAATGGAAGCGCCTCGTAGAGGTCATGGACCAGATAGCCCGCGAGTGCGAAAACGAGTCCTGTGACCTCACGCTCGCTTTCGGAGAGATGCTCGACGGTATCTTCGTAAGTTGTTCCATCCTGGGTACTCCGCACGACGTGAAGATCGAAGACGCCTCGCTGGACCTTGCGTCGGCCCTCACGCATTTCGCGTTCGGCACGTTCGATCCAGATGCGTTCGATGTTCTCGTAGTCGAGGATTTCGAGGATGGTCTGCATGTGCTCGTTGAATTCCTCGACAGCCTGCGCTTCGAGTTGTTCGATCCGCGTCCGCAGATCGGCCAACTCTTCTTGGATCTCAGTACGTTCTTCCTTCAGATTCTCACGCTCGTCGAGATCGGCTTCGACGGTTTCAATTTCGTCGGTGATGTCTTCGAGATCGTTCTCGAGGCGGCCGAGTTCGAATTCGAGCTGATTAGCCTCCTTGTGCAGGTCGAGGAGTTCACTGTGCTCTTCTGCTTCCAAAGCTTCAACATCGGCTTCAAGATCGCTGATCTCCTCTTCGAGGTTCTCTCGCTCGTTAGTCAACTCTTCGACGGTGTCTTTGCGGTCGTCGATTTCGCGCTCGATGTCATCGAGCTTACGATCAAGACGTTCGCGACGATCACGGTCAGCCTGCAATTCGTTTCGCTTGCTCGTCAGCTTGTCAAGTTCACTACTGAGATCGTTCCGTTCGTGGGATTTCTCTTGGCGAAGCGAGCGAAGGCTGTCGAGCGTCTCGTCGATCGTCTCGCGTTCGACTTCACTCCCACAGGTCCAACAGACCGTGGTGTCGCCCTCGTCAGCAAGCAGCCGGTCGGTGAGAGCGCCCTCGTCCGCACTTTGACTATCAGTGGTATTCTGTAGCGCTTGTTGGAGTTCGGGACTGCCTCCCTCGAGCATCTCCTCGTTGAACTGCAAAACGCGCTGGAGTTGGCTGATAGTGGATTCAAGCGATTGTTTGTGGTCACGGAGGCGGTCGATCTCCGCATCGATGTCATTGAGGTCGCCCGCCGGCGTCTCTGACATCTCTTCTAGTTCCGTACTGATCTCCTCGCGTTCGTCCTCGAGCGCTTGGATACTCTCGTGTTCGGAATCGAGGCGATAGCGGACGTTATCGAGTTCCGAACGAGCTTCTTGGAGATTGTCGAGTGCATCTTCGAATTCAGCCTTTTGCTCGCGAGTATCGTCGACAGTGCTATCAGCGTCTTCGATGGCTGCTTCTTTGTCTTCGAGTTCAGCACGCTTGTCCTCAATCTGGTCTTCGAGCTGTGTGCGCTGTTGTTCGAGATCAGGAAACTGGTCGTCGAGCGATTCCAATCGGTCGAGTTGATCGTCGAGGTCGCGCTTTTGACTCTCAAGTTGGCTGATTTCGGCTTGGATCGCGTTGGTGTCGACGGGGCGCATGATGACCTCGCGGAGGTCGTCTCCGCGAGCGACGGCCTGTCGTGCTTCGTTGTTTTCGAGGAGGAACGCGAACAGGTCAGCGCCTTCGGGATCGTCGAGATACGGTTCGCCGCCCATCACGACCGTGCCGTTCTCACGCGCGAGTGTGCGCGTGTAGACCTCTCCGCCAAGAGTGAGTTCGGAGTGTCCTTCATCGGCGTCACCCTTCAGAGAAACACGGTCGCTGCCAAGCGCCCCCATGAGCGCCCGCAGGAGCGATGTTCGATTCGTTGCGTTGCGGCCAGTCAGGGCAGTTACGCCTGGTGAGAGCGAGACGGTGGTTTCGTCGATCCCACCGATGTTCTCGGCATGAATCTCGGCAAGTTGTTCCGAAGTCTGTGGTTGGCTCATTTCTCAACCATCTCTTATAGCGCGTCTTACTAAGTCGTTGTCATTCAGAGGGCGTCTCAGCGATTACAGCGTGGTTCTGTAACAAAGCTGTGTGTGTTATAGAACAGAGCGAAGCTAGTATAACACTACTATGGGTGTTACATAGCTGTCTACTCGGTACAATCGCAGCCATTGCCCTCGATGTATTCTCGAACAGGAGCATGCATTCCACATTCAGGGCACGAGACGGTAATATCGACGAACACATCGATATCGCCAGCGGCCAGCTCGCCGGCGGAAGCAAGCTGTGAGAGCGTGTTTTCTGTGACAGCAACCGTCCGATTCTGTAACGCAGCGATACGCTGAGCTCCGGTTTCGGCAGGGTCGTCGTCAGTCTCAGAAGACTCTCGCTCGACACCGAGACAACCCTTGAGATGACGGCGGACGGTCCCATACGAGACGAAGTCCGACTGGAGTTGGTCGACATTGATATTCTGCTTCTGGAGGCGGTTGCGCGCTTGCGTGCGCATTCCTTGGCTGACGTCCTCGTCAGTCAGCAAGCGATAGGTGTTTTCGACTTCCCCATCGAGTGGGTTCAATCCTGCTTGTTCCATAGCAGCGCGGAGAAGCTGATGATTGAAATGGACGGCAAGCTCTCTAAGGCTTTTTCGCTCGTCGTCACGTGTCCAGTACTCTCCTAACCGTCTAGCTTCCGTGGCGAGATCGTAGTCAGCAGCCATCCGGTCGATCTTGCATGAGAGAGTCTGGTTGGCCTCACGCGACGTACCGCCTGATTGATTCATTTGTGCTTTTTCTACGAGAGGAGTTTGTTTGGGTGTTTTGCTTTGCCATGGTTCAATTGAGTCTGTGAATATCTGCGGGGCAATCTTCTTGTCGCCTGTCGAGTGCCTCCAGCGCGAGCGCGACGAGACTAACAACGAAATCGAATTGTAGAAGCACAGCTCGACAACCAGCACGAACAACTCCAAACAGAACGGACCGACCTCCACGGGCAGATCGAGCACATCGAAGGCCAAGCCATCACCGAGTTCAACGGCCATACGCGGACGGTGCTAGGATTGCTTGAGTACGCGAACATCGGGCAGATCTGGCTCGAATGCCGCGAAAGCGAAGTCTGTGAGGGCCGCGCAAGGTACCGACAAGCGTCTTCGATCTGTGCGTGATTCTCACTGCGAGTCCAGGACTACCTACGAGGATACGATCAAGCACCTCAGCGAATCCGGACGTGAGATCATAGACTCGTGTTTGCGCTTGCGGGCTATCTAGTTCTCGATCTCTATGAGTCGCTTTCATTTATCGTAGTGGACTCACTCGAAACCATCGATTCCAACCGCATTGCGGCGCTCGTCGAGCATTTCAGTGAATACGCGACGTATCTCGTGGTCGCGCTCCTGTCGAAGGACGCCGCCACACTTGATGAAGATTATCAGCGTGCGACCGAGATCTGGATCGATGGCCGGTCCACCGAGACTATATAGTCTTCCAAGTCGAGCACACCGATTCGATGATGTTGAATCGGAGTCGGTTTCGTGGAAACTTTTTTCACTATGGCCGAATATCGACGACCATGGCACGAGATTCACGCGGCTCGGAGGGTCGTCGAGTCAAATCAGTCCAGAAAACTTTCGACATAATCGAAACATTGAACGAGCAGGGTGAGGCGACCGTTTCGCAGTTGGCGAGTACGCTGGACATGCCGGTTAGTACCGTCCACATCTACCTACAGACACTGACGGACACTGGTTACGTGATTCGACGGGGGAACCAGTACATGCTCGGCCTCCGTTTCTTGGAAACGGGAAGCCGTGTGCGCGACCGCCTGAACATCCTGCAGGCGGCGCGCCGAGAGATGGTTGATCTGTGCTGGCAGACGGGAGAACGGGTCGGATTGGGTGTGGCGGAGGGTGGCAAGCGCGTTCAGCTCTGGCAGATCGAGGGTGAGGATGCCGTAAATGACAACAACTACATCGGCGAGTTCACCCACATGCACTGGACGTCTCTCGGCAAAGTGCTGCTCGCGAGTTTCAACAATGAGGAAATCAAGAACATAATCGAATGCCACGGCCTTCCACGGGCGACCAGGAGAACGATTGTCGAAGCCGACGAACTCTTCGGAGAGATCGAACGAATCCGTAATCAGGGATACGCCATAGAAGACGAAGAGCACAAACTGGGGATGCGCAGCGTGTCAGTGCCCCTTCAAGCTGGGGAGCAGGACACCATTGGCGCACTAGGTATCGCCGCAGCGAAGAGCAAGATCACTCCACAGAAATGTGGCCAGTATGTGAAACGTCTAGTGAAGAAATCAAATGTTATTTCGATTATATACAATCAATGAGTTTCGTATGCAGTATCTACCCGAACCGTAACTCGGTTTCCCGACCGACAGATATCCGAGGACTGCTTGTGGAGAACGGTGATAGCGGTTGTTGAGGTCCGAAACGGCGGAAGAGCGGCGAGCGCTCGATGGTGCGTGATGTGGTTGGGTTTACCCTGTAGAACCTCCAAATGATCACCTCGACCACGCCATGCGCAATCCGATCAAGGATTTACTACGACAATCACGACCGGATCGAATACTCGACGGCTACAGCCGTTGAACGGACCCGAGCAGCGAGTGCTTACGACGCTAATCGGCAGTCTCGTCGTGGCTTCACCGATACTTTTTTGCTCTCAGAAACTGAGGAGTGGGTATACTATCATGAGCGAAGTTCGGTTATCGAGCGTGACGAAAGTGTACGACGACGAGATCCTCGCTGTCGAGGAGATTGACTTGGACGTCCGAGACGGGGAGTTTCTCGTGATGGTTGGGCCGTCGGGATGCGGCAAGTCGACGACGCTACGGATGATTGGTGGTCTCGAAACGGTCACGGCCGGCGAGATAGCTATCGAAGAACAGGTCGTCAACGACGTCCGACCACAGGACCGCAACATCGCGATGGTGTTCCAGAACTACGCGCTATACCCGCACATGACCGTTCGGGACAACATGTCGTTCGGGTTGCGCCTTTCTGGGGAGTACGAGGACAAAGAGATCGAGAGTCGCGTCGAAGAGACGGCCGAACTGCTCGAAATATCCGCGTTGCTTAACCAGTTACCCAAACAGCTTTCGGGCGGTCAGCAACAACGTGTCGCGCTCGGTCGAGCCATCATCAGGGATCCGGACGTGTTCTTGCTGGATGAACCCCTTTCGAACCTTGACGCGAAACTGCGCTCACAGATGCGCACCGAACTCCAACGGATCCAAGAAGAACTCGGCGTGACGACCATCTACGTGACCCACGACCAGACCGAGGCGATGACGATGGGCGATCGCATTGCCATCTTGAACGAGGGCGAACTTCAGCAAGTCGCACAGCCGGAGCAGTGTTACGACCGCCCGAACAACGAGTTCGTCGCGGGCTTCATCGGATCGCCCAGCATGAACTTCTTCGCGGTCACCGCAACCAGGGTCAACGATGGTGTCCGATTGAGAGGCTCCGAGTTCGAGACGACGCTTCCGATTTCGCTTGAAGAGGGCGAGTACACCCTCGGGGTTCGTCCGGAAGACTTCACCATCGAAACCGACGGCCGCCATTTCGAAGCCGTCGTCGACGTCGTTGAGCCGATGGGTTCGGACAACTTCCTCTATTTGAATTTCGCTTCGGACGAGGACCGCGAAATTACTGCACGGGTCGATAGCGAGGTGCGCCCGAACACCGGTGAGACGGTTGGTCTCGGCTTCGATCCGGACGATGTCCACTTCTTCGATGGGGAGCAACAGCGAGTGGCCCTCGATGACGAACCGAATCCGGTGACGACACCGTGAACAAATGATCTACGACACAATCGGGTCGGGCGACAGCGAGTGGGCAGGCAAGTCCGCCACAGCGATCCGAGAGATAGCCGAAGCCGACGGTTCGGTCCTCCTCGTCCCCGTCGGTAGTATCGAACAACACGGATCCCACCTGCCGGTTGCTACCGACACCATCCTCGTCGATGCGGTAGTTCATGGTGCCACTGAACGCGCCGGTGAGGACGTTCCAGTGCTGGTGACACCACCGATCTGGACCGGGTTCTCTCCACATCACCTTTCATTCGGCGGTACGCTCTCGCTCGATTTCGAGGATCTGCGTGCCGTCCTCGAAGACGTCGCACGAACTGCCATTGGGAACGGCTTCAATGCCGTCTGTTTCGTGAACGGCCACGGTGGGAACGCGGCGCTCGTCGACGCCGTCGTGAGTACGGTCGGCATCGGGACGGACGCCGAAATTCTCGGGACGACATACTTCTCGCTGGCGACCGACGAAGTGAGTTCCGTTCGTGACAGCGAGCGGGGCGGGATGGCTCACGGCGGCGAGTACGAGACCTCGCTCATGCTCCATCTGCGACCGGACCTCGTCGCCGACGCCGACCAACGGGATGGAACGCTGTGGGACGAACACTACGAATGGGGCGGGGGCGACCTTCTCGACGGAGGATCGTTGTCCGTCTATCGTCCGTTCGATTCCTACTCCGAATCCGGCGCGATAGGGGCTCCCGAATTGGCTAGTGCCGGGAAAGGCGAGCGGATCCACGAGATCGTCACGAGAGAACTCGCTGCTGTGATCGTTGCCATCCACGAGCACAACAGATGAGCGTATAGCATCCAGTCGTGCCAACAGGATGTTAATTGCCGATAGATTTTAGTGGTAATGGGCTATCCGGTAGTGTAGATGTCGAACGATAAAACGGATGCGTTCGAAGTGAATAGTATTGGCCGGCGGCGTGTGCTCGAGACTCTGGGAGCTGGAAGCATCGTTGCGGTCTCTGGCTGTTTAGGGAGCAGCGGCAACAGTGGTGCTAACGGTAGTGGTGGCAACGGTGGCGGCAACAGTAGTGGAGGGGGTGGCGGCAACGCGATCCAGTTCCTCACGATGAACGTCGAGGACAACATCAAACCGTTCTTTCAGAAAAACAATAAAAAATTCGAGAAGAAGACCGACTCAACGCTAGAGTTCACCAGCGTGACGTGGGACAACGCCCAAACAACGGTGAACAACCGAGTCGATGGCAACAAGGCACCCGACGTTGCCCGGTGGCCGGCGCGCTGGATCCCGCAGATGGTGGGCAAGGACGCCCTCATGCCTCTCGACGACTTGATGAAGGACGATTTCCTCGAGAAGTTCCCTGAAGGCATCGCAAAGGGTGTCCGGTATCAGGACCACTACTACGGAGTTCCGTGGGCATCGTCGAACAAATGCTTCTACTATAACAAGAATATCTTCAAGAAAGCGGGTCTGGATCCGGAGAACCCACAACTCGATTCGTGGCAGGATATGCTCTCGGCCGCAAAGGCGATCAAGAGCAGCGACAAGGTGTCGAAGCCCGCGCTCGGTCTCGCCGGTGCGGATGCGATCGAGACTGGCTCGCAGTACTACCATTACCACTGGTCACATGGGGCCGACCTCGTTGACGACAAGAGCCAGCCAGTTGTCGACACACCAGAGGCAGTCGACGCCCTGTCGTTCTATTCGGATCTCGCAAACAAACACGGCGTGACCCAGAGTTCGCCACTCTCCTCGACGCGGCAGGACATCCGTCAACTATTCGAAAGCGGCGAACTCGGCATGGTCATCGCCCACGTCTATACCGGAATCAACATCGCAGAGGCCAAAAAGCAGGGAAAAGCCGACTTCGATTACGGCATCGTACAGGTTCCAAAAGGTCCCGAAGGCCGGTACAGCCTCAACACCATCGACACGCTGGCGGTGTTCGACCAGACGAAAAACAAGAAGCTGTCCTACGACCTCATCGAGTTTTATCTCGACGACGAGAGGCACTTCCAGTACGCCAAACAGAAGGGCTTTCTACCCGTCACGAAGTCCGTCTCCGACCGCGAGTACTTCACGGAGTCGAAGAACTGGGCCCCGTTCGTCGAAGCCACTCAATACGCTCGCGCACGGCCGAAACTGAAGCAGTTCAGCCAGTTCAACAGCCGGATGGTGCAGGCCATCCAAGAGGCAGTCGGTGGCCAAAAGGAACCGAAACAGGCGCTCGGCGACGCTCAGAAAGACCTGAAATCCATGCTGTCGGGTCAGTAGATCCGATATGGGACTTACAGAGCAATACACAGGACGGACATCGGCGTCACGGTACGAGCAGACGGTTGCATACCTCAAACGCAACTATCGCGCCTATCTACTCGTCGCGCCGGCAGGATTGTTCCTTCTGGCGGTAGTCGGCTACCCGATACTGGAGACGTTCCGTCTGTCGCTCTATCAAGCACCGGCATCGAGCACCATCGAGACGTACGTCGGTCTCCAGAATTACGTCCAGATCATCGAAAACGACTTCTTTTATCAACTGCTGTGGCAGACCGGACGCTGGGTAGCCCTGGACGTGGCGCTGAAGACCAGCGTGGGACTGCTCATCGCCGTCTACTTGAACAACAATATCAAGGGTCGAAAGTTCTTCCGGACCGCGTTCTTGATTCCGTGGGGCATCCCGTACGCGATCTCGGCGGTCATCTTCCGCTGGTTCGAACACCCGCAGTATGGGTATCTGAACGCGATCTTGCTAAAGCTAGGCGTGATCGAGGAGGGAATCGGCATCCTCGCCGATCCGAACATCGCGTGGATCGGGGTCGTCGTCGCCGATGCCTGGATCGGCACCCCGTTCATGATAATTATCTTCCTCGCAGGACTACAGTCCATCCCCGAACAACTCTATGAAGCGGCGGCCGTCGATGGGGCGGAGAAGTGGCATCAGTTCAGACACATCACCCTGCCACAGCTGAAGAGCGTCATCCTGATCGCGACGCTGGTCTCGACCATCTGGTCATTCGTCAGCTTCGACGTCATCTGGACCATGACGGGCGGCGGTCCGATCAACACTACTGCGACGATAGTCATCTGGATCTACCAGACAGCGTTCGCGGAGGGGAATCTCGGCTTAGGTGCGGCCTACAGCGTCATCGGTTTCATTCTCCTGGCGCTGTTTGCCGTCCTCTACCTCCGCATCTACACGAGTGGGGGTGAGGACCTATGACGATGGCCGGACAGAGCCGGAGCAGACTCCGCACGGTCCGCATCTACGGCGTGTTGATCGCCTTGTTAGGAGTAATGCTGTTCCCGTTCTACGTGATGGTATCGAGCTCGCTCAAATCCAACTCCGAGATATTCAGCGTGCCGGCAACACTGTTTCCCGCGAACCCAACACTGGAAGCGTTCCTCTCGGTCTGGAGTCAGACCGACGTATTGCTCTGGATAGCCAACAGTTTCCTCATCTCGCTCGGAACCGTAGTGCTGGCGCTGGTGTTGGCGATTCCCGCGGGCTATTCGTGTGCGCGCAACGACTTCGTCGGCAAGCGCACCTTCCTGCTCGCAATCCTGGCCGTACAGATGTTCTCGCCGGTCGTCCTGCTGGTCGGGCTGTTCGACGTCATCGTGCAATTCAACTTCTACAACTCTTATCTGGCAGTCATCATCCCAGCAGCGGCGTTCACGCTCCCGTTCAACACATGGATGCTGTATGGCTACTTCGAGACGATCCCGATCGAGTTGGAAGAATCGGCGCGCATCGACGGTGCCAGCCAGTTCCAGATCCTGACGAAGATCGTTCTCCCTCTGACCAAACCGGCGCTGGTGGCGAGTATCACGTACACGTTTCTCTACGCGTGGAACCGACTCCTGTTCGTGCTCACGTTCCTCACCGACGCCGGGAAATACAACATCCCGCGCGGCGTCTTCTCGTTCGTCGGCGCGCTCCAGACCGACTGGCGGATGATGCTGACCGTCTCGGTTATCGGCATCATCCCCATCTTGATCCTGTTCGCCTTCCTCGAGGAGTACATCGTTGCGGGAATGACGACTGGCGCGGTCAAGGAATAACGGCATATTGCCGTCTTCGATCGATATTCACTCCCAACAGCGAGCGAAGCAGTCGGTAGATTCTTTATCAGTTGCTGTCTATCGGCGGGCATGGAGATCACCGACGTCACAGCGACGACTGTCGATATACCGTTGCGCGATCTCGACGACGAACTGGGCCTTCGGCCATACGTCACAAATCACGGGCAAGTCGAGACGATGGAACGGGTCCTCGTCCGTGTCGATACCGATGAGGGGACCTCCGGCTGGGGTGAGATGCGTACCTTCCTCTCTCCGCGGGCAACGGAGTCCATTATAGAGGACGGTGTTGCACCGCTCATCGGCGGTCAGTCCCCGTTCGAAATCGAACGGCTTCGCCGCCAAGTGTTCATCGAGTACACCAACGTCGAACTGTTCTTCGCTGCAGTCGAGACAGCGTGCTGGGACATCATGGGCAAATCGCTTGGAAAGCCGATCTACGAGCTTTTGGGGGGTGCGACTGCGCCACAGCAGACCGCGACGAGAAACGCCGATGCGGCAGGTCACGAACCCGCGACCGATCGCGAGGTGGCGTTCGCGTTCTGTCTCGGCATCCTCTCGCCCGAACGGTCGCGACTGAAAGCCAGAGAGGCACTCGACGCCGGCTTTTCCGTGCTGAAGACGAAGGCCGGCCGTGACTGGCGACAGGACGTCGCCCGCATCGAGGCGATGCACGACGAAGTCGACGGTCGACTCGAATTCCGTCTCGATCCGAATCAGGGATGGTCGCTCGATCAGGCCGTCCGTGTCGGTGCTCGACTGGAGCAAGCGGGAATCTATCTCCAGTACATCGAACAACCGATCCGTGTCAACTCCCACAAGTCGCTCGCGGCGCTCAGACAGCGCCTGCGTCAGCCCATCGCCCCGAACGAGGATACATATATTCCACACAACCTGCAATCGTTGATCGAGACCGGCGCGATGGATGTCGCCGTGTTGGACCTAACGCCCGCGGGTGGTATCGCCGGTCTCCGCCAGCAGGCCGCCATCGTCGAGAACGCCGGCGTTCCGCACACGCACCACTGTGCGTTCGATTTGGGGATTCGCACGGCCGCCATCCTGCATGCGGTCCACGGCATTCCCGGCTTCAGTCTCGCCCCGGATACAACGTATTACGCTTGGGAAGAGGACGTGATTACCGACCCGTTCGAACTCACGAACGGGCGCATGACCGTTCCGGACGATCCCGGCCTCGGCGTCTCGATCGATATGAAGACCGTCGAAAAGTACCGGGTTTGATAGCTCGACGGGAGCAAGATTGAAGGGACCCGGATGAGAGTTCCAACTACCGATGGTAGAGCTATCGTTACACGACCGACCAGCTATCGTGACCGGGGCTTCGCGGGGAATCGGACGGTCGATAGCGGCCAAGTTCGCCGAAGCCGGCGGTGACGTCGCCATCTGCTCGACGACGTACGAACACGTCGAGTCGGTCGCCGACGAACTGACCGCCGACCACGACGGGTGCGTGATTCCTGTCGAGTGTGATGTGACCGACCACGACGAGGTCGAAAGACTCGTCGAGACTGCGGTCGAAGAGTTCGGAGACATCAGCGTGCTCGTCAACAATGCCGGTGGTGCCGACGAGTCCGCCGACCTCCTCCATCGCTGTGACGAGGAGACGTTCGAACGGATGGTCGAGTTGAACCTCACGAGCCAGTTCCTGCTGAGCCGAAAGGTACTGCCGGCGATGGTCGCCGCCGGTGGCGGGTCGATGGTACACGTAGGTTCGGTCAACGGTCTATTCGGTATCGGTCTGTCGGGCTACTCGGAAGCCAAGAGTGGTCTGCTGGCACTCTCTCGAAACATCGCCACCCACTACGGCCAATACGGGATCCGGTCGAACGTGCTCTCGGCCGGGACCATCGAAACTGAATCCCGGCGTGACGAGATGGAGAATACCGAGGTACGCGCGAACGAAAACAGCGCCCGACAGCGCTGGCTCGATCAGTACCCGCTGGGTCGCTTCGGAAGGCCCGAAGAGGTCGCCGATACGGCACTTTTCCTCGCTTCCGAGCGGGCGAGTTTCATCACCGGCGAGAATCTGGTGCTCGACGGTGGTCTCAGGAGCGGCCTCTCGACGTCGTTCGTCAACGAGATCTATCAGGCCGGAGAGTCGCCGGAGTGGGAGTGAAACACCGATACTGCGCGTGAATGCTCCGCCACCGACAATCGACGGCAAGCTTTTTCTCGCCTGCCAGTCGACCTCTCGGTGGCTGACGATCATGGAAGAGCTATCGACGGACGACGCGCCCGACAGCATTGGACCGTACTCGCAAGGCATCATCTCCGGTGAGAGGATCTACGTCTCCGGACAGGGGCCGGTCGACCCAGACACCGGCGACGTCGTCTCGGGGACGCCCGAAGAGCAGACGAAACGCACACTGGAGAACGTCGAGGCGATTCTCGAAGCGGGTGGAGTGACACTCGAAGAGGTGGTCAAATCGACGATATACACGAAGGACATGCGGTACTACGACGAGATCAATCGAGCGTACAGCGAACACATGGTTGCCCCCTATCCGGCGAGAAGCGCGGTTGAGGTCGTCAGACTCCCCGTGGATATCGACGTGGAAATCGAGGTCGTCGCCGAGCGATAGTAGCTCTCGAACGCCGAAAGGTGAGCGGTGATGCTGAACGCATCCTCAGAGGAGGCAATAGCATCGAACTGAAATCAGCGGGTGAAACCCAGACACCGATGGCATCTTTTCGACTGGTTTCGTATAACCACAATCGCTTTGGTGACCACGCTCCCTATATCGAACATGGACTTCGCACTCTGGGTCTATCCCTGGGACCTCCTTGATGAGGGAGTTCACTCTGTTGCCGAATATTGTGCTGAGAACGGCATTGGGGAACTTAACCTCGCGACTAACTACCATGCTGTGCAGTCCTTCCTCCCACACAATCCGAAGCGAAAAACGTTCTTTACGCAAGCTAGTTCGTACTTCCATCCTAACAAAGAAGACTACGGTCGACTATCTCCTGTTCCCAACGAACAGATGAACGGTGATGACTGGCTATTACAAATCTCTAATGAAATCGCAGACACTCATCTCACGCTAAACTCATGGACTATTGGTTGCCATAACTCTCGGTTGGGAATGGCTAATCCCGATCTGACGCTTGAATCACCGTTCGGTGATTCACTCCTGTTCGGACTATGTCCATCTCAACCAGCAGTACAAAAATATCTCTGTTCCCTTGTATCGGATTTGTCATCACGTTCGTCATTTAAGCGGATCGAATTGGAGACATTCGATTACTTTTATGGCACTGGATTTGGATGGCACCACGACAAATACCATCTTGAACTTGGAAGGTTGGGTGAGTTTCTCTTCGGACTGTGCTTCTGTGACAAGTGCTGTGACAACGCTCGTAAAGCGGGTGTAGACGTAGATACTGCCCGGAAGAGTGCACAAGAGGGCGTGACTGCTATCATTAATGGCAACCTTCCATCCGATACTCAGCCTGCTTCGTGGCTCAGAGCCCACTCTTCTCTTGAAGCCTACATAGAGGTACGGATGAAGACACTGGCCGATCTGTACAACGATATCCGTTCGGTACTCGACAGTAGTATCAGGCTCGGACGCTACGTGGATTTTTTCGATATAGAGGAGACATGGATGCAGGGGGTTGATCTCGATATACTGGCGGAACATCTTGATTACTACACTGTCATTGCATATGAATCAAATCGGCAAGCGGCTGTTGAGCGCGTGCAAACAACGAACCGACTCACACCCGATATCCCTCTCCACGCCGGCGTTCTGCCAGGCTATCCAGTTATTGATAGTGCTGAGATGGTGCAAGATATTGTCGACGGGTTAGCGAATACTGGGGTAGAGCACATTTCGTTCTATAACTATGGTCTTCTTCCTAAACAAAATCTTAACTTGATTGGTGAAGCAACAAAATCTTATCGATAAGACGATATATGTGAGTGGTTTGCTACCTAGATGGTGTCGAAGTCCATAATCTGTAATTCGCGTTCTTTCTTCCAATCCCCTCTGGTGAAATCTGGGAATTTGACGGGTTTTCCATCATGTTCAATAGAAATACGTGAAAGCGGTCTGACGGCACTCCAAGCGGTTGCATCGTAGACATCCATATCGAGCGGGCGGCCATTATTGAACGCATCGAACAGTCTGTAGATTTCGAGGAAATCTCCGCCACCGTGGCCACCGTATTCTTCAGCCAGGTCGCCCATTTGCTCCCAGAGCGGGTGTCTATGTTCGTCACGATATTCTTCATACGTGGTATCATCGACGAACCCGTGGCCTTCGCTGTCCACGGCTAGCTGACTCGGGAACCCTTCATGATAGGCGTCCGTTCCGGCGATTTCGTTCCGTCGACTGTATCCACGGTTCGTTTTCACGTCGAATTCAAGTTCGATCGATCGACCCTTGTTAGTGTGGATGAGCGACTTCGTGTTATCGCCGTTCGCCCAGTCATCGAGACCGTGAGCCCAGTGGTCTTCATCAACTTCGCTGGCTTTTTGGGTTAGGCGGGTCTCTGGACTCTCATTACTGGAGATATATTCGAAGCGATCACCGCGCTGGATGTTCATGTACCAGGCGATCGGACCGAGACCGTGAGTAGGATACAAATCACCCTTGTACTGCCGGTGGAGTCTCGCGCGCCAGTCGTTCCAGTACGCCTGTAAGAAGTAGTTCGGGACGAGATCGTGGATGTAGCCACCAGCCGCATAGGTGAGTTGATCGCCGAACACCCCGTTCCGGATCATGTTCAGCACCCACATTTCATTGTCGAAGTAATTCACATTCTCCAACATTATGCAGTTCTTCTGCGTCTTTTCCGCAGTGTCCACCAGCGTCCAACATTCCTCGATTGTCGTCGCTGCAGGTACCTCGACAGCGACGTGTTTGCCTTTCTTCATCGCGTACTCGGCCATCGGGGTATGTTTCTTATGAGGGGTGAAAATGAACACGAGGTCAAGGTCGTCTCGCTGCACCAACTTTCTCCAACTGTTTTTCGATCCCGAATATGTGTCCGGACTTTCATTGTTTCCCTCCTCTTCGATCCACGACCGGGTATCTTGTACCGGATCTTCTCGGAGATCACAGATGGCCTTTATCACTCCCTTGTCGGGGGCCATAGCATCGATAAGCCGTGTTACCGACGATCCGCGATTCCCGAGACCGATGATTCCAACGCTCACCGGCTGGATTGGGTCGACAGTAAGCCCCATCACAGAATTTCTTTCCTCATCTTCCTCCTCGTCTTCATCTTCCTCCTCATCTTCTTCCCAACGATCTAGATCGTGTTCATGAGCCTGACCTGTGGGTGTCACAGTAACTATTCCAGCGGCACCGGCAAGCCCTTCCAAGTATTTTCGACGCTGCATAGTATATGTGCCCACATACCAAAGCATATTAAAATTAGCGATTTATTGCTCATTGTTAATTATTATATTATTTAATTTGGTAATACTGGCTTGGCAACTCTACACTATGCTCGCTGATTAGGATCTAGCGTCACCATTCGTATTCGGTTAAGAGGTTTCGCTCTCAGTCGAAATAGGCGAGATGAGTTGTTTGAGATTCTCCCCATACGGGTTCGATCGGTTGGAGGTGCGGCGAAACGATCGGCAGAAAAACCCAATGGGATCCCGAATTCGGCGCTGACTCTATGAGAATCCTGCTCAAGTCCCTCAAGCGTGAAGTACGAGAGGGTGTATAAAGGTCGACAACTAGACCGCGTTGGCGCTGTCTAGTTAAGCCTCCTCTGCCGGTGTACGGCCGTTGAGCGTTTGGTGAGGTCGTTGGGTGTTGTAGTAGTGAACGAACCGCTGGAGCCAGCGTCGAGTGCTGGCTGGACCGCTGTTCCAGGTCGTATAGAAGCGGTCCGTCCGCTGTTTGAGTGTCTGGAACCACCGCTCGATGTGGTTCCGGCCGCTATACTCCACCTGACCGCTCAGTCCCAGTCGGGACAGAGCGGTCCGATACCCGAAGCTATCGACCAGCAGTTCCACCTCCGAAAGGTCGTGATGCTCGTCAAGGCGAGCAAGAAACGCCGCCGCGGGATCGGTCCCGCGGCGGCTGAACAGTTCAACGTCCAGTACGACCATCGAATCGAGGTCAATCGCGGCGTAACACCACCGCCACTCCGTGCCGATCTGGATCGCTGTCTCGTCGACCGCGACCCGCCGCGGAGCGCTCCGCGGCGGGTCGTTCTGGGCGTCTGCGAGGCGGTGCGTCCAGTCCCAAACCGCTCCATGCGAGCGGTCAACGTCGAGGAGGTCAAGAATCGCTACAGTCTCACGCAGCGAGAGTCCCGCAGAATGGAGTCGGACGGCGAACGCCCTGACGGGCGTCGCCGTCCGCTCTCGGTCCCAACAGTCACTATTTGGCGTCTCTAACGTCTCACCGAGCAGGTCGCTGAGTGGCATGAACTACCAGCTCTTCGACCTGCTCACTCTTAACTAGACAGCGCCACCGCGTTCGAAGCGCGGGGCACTGACGGGCCTCACATGCGAAGGAACCAGAGAATTGGGCGCTGTCCGGCTGCGAAGCCGGACAGCAAGCCCGTACGGATGACGTTCCGCTTCACGCACACACTCCAGAGGCCACGCCATGAACTACCTTGGAATTGATCTCCACAAACGTGAATCGCAAGTTGCGGTCGTCAATCAAGACGGTGAGATTCAGCGAGAGGTTCGCGTCGAGAACGCGAACCTCGACACACTCGCCGAAGAATACGCTGGCAACGAAGCCGCAATCGAAGCTACTGGCAACTACTTCACCGTCTACGACGCACTTGACGAGCACCACGACGTGGTGCTCGTCAACCCGCTGAAGACGCGCTGGATCGCTGAAGCCGACCAGAAAACCGACCGCGTCGATGCAAAGAAGCTTGCTCAGCTTCTACGGGTCGATATGGTGGCCGAAAGCTACGTGCTGCCCGACGAGCTTCGAACACCATTCTTACGCCAAGTCTGGGACGATGAAGAACACGAGGAAGCAGACCATTGCCCACTACGTGGAGATTGAGGCCTATCCCGAGCCAACGTCTGAGAATGACACGAGCGCGCTTTCGCGGACAGACATTCGTGAGCACTACCGACGCATTGAGGACAGCGTTACACCACTTGGCACGCTCAATGGCAACTCGACGCTCGCAGTTACGGACAGGAGGGGTAGTGTCTCACCCGCAACAATACCGACCTTGCCGAGGACGAAATCGGCCAGTTCCCGAAAAAGCGCTGAGCGCGGAGCTTTGTCACCGACTATGGCGACGTCGTCGATGGTTCGCTCAAACACCGCTCTACGCGCTCACCTTCTACAAGTTCCCAGAGGCGTTCGAACTGGGAGCCAGCGCGGTTCGACGAGGATGAGAGTACATACGAGTACCTGAATCAAAAGCCCACGCCGGCCATTAAGGATAGCGCCGCTATCAGCGCGTGGGCGACATCGACCTCACGGACGACCTCAAGTCACAGTGCCTAAACCTCGCTATGGACACCTACGCGACTGCCGAGGCGGCGCTGGAGGCGTATATCGACACCTTCGCGGACCTCTACGGCGGCCGGGATGTTGTCTACGCACTCGATAGCGTTGGCGGGGCGTACGTCTTCGGTGCTCCAGAGGTATCCCAGCCAATCACCCGCTACTACGAGGACAACGAGTACGCTCGAGAGCGTGTTCTGGTCACGTTCATTGAGCGGACAAACGAGTGCTTCTGGACACCGAGGAGCACGTCAACGTGCGCGTTGAGGGTTATTAGCGAAGTCGTAAAGCCCGACTGGGCGAACAACCTAAATCGGCAGTACAAGATCCTGCTCACTATCCACAGCGATCACGATGGGGTGGTCACGTCCCTCGACGTTGAGGACGTTCGCTACCGCGAATCACTCGCAGTGAAGGACACTGGTGACGAACTCCTCGGCAACGTTCGGAGTGGTGCGAAGCGTTCACCGCCGTCGAACACACTGAGCGCGTCGACAACTTCGTGGCGACGCTCTGATCCGACGAATATGACGAGCATGGCAGGCTAGAAAGCAGCGCTCGATTGTGAGTCGCAGGCGAGCGAGAACACGAAGAACGTGAACCACAGCGCCGTCAGGCCGCCCAAGAGCGCGCTCACCGAATCGATAAGCATCGGATTTGACGAAACGTGGATTTTTGACACGGTGACGTTGCTTCGATGACAGGGGTTCGAACCTGTCGACATGTGCGCGCATGACAAAATCCAGGATGAGCTCATCCGCCTTCACCACCGCCTGCATCACGTTCACACATCAATGTGCAAAACCGAGTAGTAAATATTATATTTCAACAATTAGTAGTAATTTCTATTTGGGCCAAGGGATCTGTGTAGACTTGTAGTAGTTGATATCTTGTACGTCCCAGCGTGGACCCTGGGCGGCGAGTCGCTGCCGGAATTCGGTCCAATTAGTCTTCCCATCGGGCGACCAACCGAGTTCGGCAATAGCAGGTAACCGTGGGAATGTCATGTATTCGACCTCATCTGCTGTCTCGACGAATTCGGTCCACAGTGCGGTTTCGGGACCGATAATTGACGACTCGTTGACGTCATCAATATATGCTCCTGGATTCCATGTGTAGGAATCTTTAACGGAGGTATTACCTGCCCAATCTTGACCCACGCCGTCCTGTTCGTTGTAGTCCATATCGAGGTAGGCACGGTTTGCTGGTGACATGATGAGTTCGTGGCCTTCCTCGGCGGCTGCGGCGACTTCCGGTGCGTTGCTATTCGTTCCCCAGAACTGGGCGATGGTTTCTTCTGTTGGATCGGCCCCGAGAATCTGATGCCAGCCAATCGGCTGTTTGCCATTCTCGAGAACCATTGGAACTACTCTGTCCATAAAGTAGTCGTACTCCTCGTCACTGGTCGAGTGTGCTTCATCACCGCCGAGGTGAAGATACGGGCCAGGCGTCATCTCAGCAACCTCTTCGATGACATCGTTGACAAACTCGAAGGTGATCTCTTTGTCAACACACAACGAAGTATCGCCGACGTTGACACCGGTATCCTCCGGGCGCTTTTCGCCGTCGCAGTTGAGTTCGGCGTACGACTCTAGGGCTGCTCCGGTGTGTCCCGGCATGTCGATCTCTGGGATTACCGTGACAAAGCGGTTCTGGGCGTATTCGACGAGTTCAACGTATTCCTCCTTTGTATAGTAGCCACCGGCGGTACCGCCGACTTCGGAGTCCGCTCCTTCGTCGGTGAGATTCGGCCAGCTATCGATCTCGATGCGCCACCCTTGATCATCGGTGAGGTGGAGGTGGAGGTAATTGACCTTGTATTGGGCGAGGTGGTCGATGTATCGTTTGATTGTGTCGACGTCGAAGAAATGACGAGCGACATCAAGATGTGCGCCGCGATAATCGAACCGCGGATAGTCGGTAATATGTCCACCCAGTACTGTCCACGGTCCCGATTGCTCGGAATTGCTTTCGATTTCAGCTGGAAGAAGTTGGCGAAAGGTCTGGATACCGTTAAACAGTCCAGCCGAGTCATTTGCGCGAATGAGTATACTGTCAGACGTCACCTTTAGATGATATCCTTCTTCGCCCACCCCACGCAGGTCGTCTTCTTCCTCGTCGTCTTCTTCCTCGTCGTCTTCTTCCTCGTCGTCTTCTTCCTCGTCGTCTTCTTCCTCGTCGTCTTCTTCCTCGTCGTCTTCTTCCTCGTCGTCTTCTTCCTCTCCTTGAGCGTCGAAAATCCGAAGCGACAGACCGCCTGTAGGACCTTGTTCTGTATTTTCCCAGTCACTCTCACCTTCAACCACCGGCAGTTCGTAGCCTGTCGATGGTCGGATAATTTTCGCGAGGTGTTTCGCGACTTCACGTGATTCATCTGAATCAACGCTAATTCTACTATCGTGTGTGAGGGTAAACGAGGAACTAGAAGACTCAACCTCAACTGGGCGTGGCACTACATCCTGCAATCGACTTGCTTGCTGAGATTGCCTACTCGAAGGTTGGGCCGTTACTTCACCGGCTCCAATCGATAGGACGCCAGCAACCGCCATCGATTTGAGTACACTACGCCTCTTCAGATACTCTGTCTTGGCATTGATTGCCATACCCTGACAACTACGTAATGATTCTTTATAAAACTAATGGTGGGATAAGATTTTATGTACTTGTTCATCCCCAGAACCATTTCGCTACTCTCTCGTAGCTGCCACCTGGTCGGTTTCATAGATTGATGCACCAGGCGACTTGGGAGTCTCTGCGGGATGTCTCCACACTGGAAACTTCTGTGTCGTGTGTTTTCAACGGAATTCTTGTTCGCTGCCCAATTTTTCACTTCGACCCGTCCTCACAGTGGTCGGCGTCGGTCTCGCTGCCACCGACGTACTCATCCAAGTCGCTGGTTTGACACTGTGGGACGAAAAATCGAACGACGTCTGTCTATTCGTTGGCTCGCTCTTTGATTAGTATTCATTTCTTACGCAGACCACTCCGAGGCCGAGTCAGGGTGTCCAGTCTCATGTCTTCTTGGTGCTGTGTCTTTGGCTCGCAGTTGCACTCACAGACCACGAACGAGACAACGATATCGCCAGTCCAATCATTACGCTATGAGAATCATTCTGCGCCACCGCCGCTACTACTCGATAGATCGCCACGTCGACGCGGCAATCGATGTCACCTACATCGCGTACTACGGTGGTTGCGACGAGTTTCAGATGAGTGTAGGCGCACCATCGAACAAATCCTATTCGTGGTGCTACGAAATAGCGACCATCTCGATCGTCGGCAAGGAGGTGAAATTCACGCTGGGGATGCGGCCGCTGTGCCACCGCATCCTCCTACATGCCTCGGGCGGTTCTCATGGAGCAACTTTTCGACATAGCGAGTGAGCATGTCTCGATCGGGACGGTGTATGCCGATGCTGTCGAAGCCAGCATCGGCGTGATGCACGCGGTCGAAGAAGCCTGATTTTCCTACCTCATCCGGAAATCCTCGGACGACAGGGTCGACCGATTCGTGGATGACATAGATGGAGAAAACCATCCGAGAGGAGAAGATAGCGGTCACCCGACGTTGGTCGGGGTTCCCTCGGACCGCAAGGAGGATGCGACGGGGACGTTCGTGACGAATCTGTCAGTAAATGATGAGACGAAGGAAGCGCGAGGGCGTACCCGCCGCGTAATGCAGTGGTACGCCCGTAGGACCTCGTTAGAAACGCACCTCTCTGATTACGCCTCGTCAAACAGCGTTTCACCCTCTGCCATGTGTTTCTCAACTGCATCGAGATCTAGTGTGACTCCGAGCCCGGGTTGTTCGGGAATCTCCAGGCGGCCCTCTCGAATGAGGTCATCTTCTTCGATGAGGTCCTCCCACCAACCAAGCTGATAGGAATGGAATTCAACAGCAAGCGAATTGGGAATCGCCGCCGCAACCTGTGCAGAGGCTATCGTACCGATAGGTGAGGAGACATTGTGCATCGCCACTGGAACGTAGTAAGTGTCAGCCAAGTCTGCGATTTTTCGAGTTTCACGCATTCCGCCGACGCGCGGGAGATCGGGGGCGATGATGTCGACCGCCTGTTCCTCGAACAGGCGTCGATGGCCGTGCTTGCGGTAGACGTTCTCCCCGACCGTGATGGGCGTCGTCGGTGCCGCCTGGGTGACTTCCCGTTGCACGTCGTGGTTTTCGGGCGGGACAGGGTCTTCGAGCCACCAGACATCGTAGTCGCTGACGGCGGTGGCGAGACGCTTGGCGCTGCCGGCAGAGAACGACCAGTGACAGTCGAAGGCCACGTCCGCACGGTCGCCAACCACGTCGGTGACGGCCTCAACGATGTCAACTTTGTGCTGTATCTCGGAGCCACGCAGGTGTCGGTTCGCACGGTCTTTCTCGTGGCCCGAGGGTACGTCGAGATCGAATTTGAGTGCGTCGTACCCGAGTTCCTCAACTACGCGTTCGGCCTCGCGGGCGTTCGACTCGGGTTCGGACTCGTCGCCAGCGTGACAGTCACAGTAGATGCGGACAGCATCGCGGTATTTCCCGCCGAGCAACTGGTAGGCAGGCACATTGAGTATCTTCCCGGCGACATCGTGGAGCGCGATCTCGATCCCGGAGATACCGGAGACGACTTTTCCGGAGATGGACCCTTCCCCGGACATCTTCTGGATGAGGTGTTCGTAGAGGCGATCGATATCGAGCGGGTTCTCCCCGATGAGAAACGGGGCCATACGGTCGATGATTTCGGCGTCACCGCCACCCCAGTAGGACTCACCGGTACCGACGAGTCCGGTGTCGGTGTAGACGCGGACGAGAATCCACGGGTAGTTCCCGTCGACGATCGTCGTCTGAACGTCCGTGATCTCTACATTACGCGTGCCGGAGCGCTCGGCGGTGAGCCCCATCGTTTCGCCTGAGAGGTCCCGCATGGTGTACTCTGCGTTCGGGTCGCGAAGCGTGCGATAGTCCGCCATACGTCTCGGCGGTCGATACCGAGGCATTTTACGCTTATCATTAGGGGGCAAATATCGATATTGCGGAATCATCGCTTTGTCTAGATTCCAGCGACTGTAGCTGCCACATCCACATCTAGCGACCGCAACGTCATCGAGCGTGCTATGTTGAATAGGGGTACGGCGTCGGGGTAGGGGTCGTTAGAAGGCCAAGTTAGTGTTGTAGATGGGAGTTTGGAAGCTGGATTTCTTGATGTGAGTCGGTATTCAAGATGATCCTCGATTGTTCATGGGTCCAATAATCCTAAATCCAGCTTAGTTGCCCAATCACACCTTTGAAAAATAGCTATTCAACACAGCAGTTCGAAGCCGTCCCCGAGGGATTCCGGCCTGATGACGGAGAATCCTACCGATTGGTCGTGACCGACACACCCAACCTTGATCGGGTCCCACTCAGGGATATCCACAAAGACGATGATTGACGAGTCTGATATCTCGACACCGAAGGTGAGAAAGTGGAGTTTCTATCCCACTTTGCTACAGGTGTTCTCGTCGGATTCTGCACTTGAAGCTTTACAACGAGGTATATCGGCAGATTTCGTGACAACCCGGTACGAACAGGTTGGGAGAGCGTAATAGTATCTCAAAATCTTCACTCTGATGATGGCTAGGTGGGTTTCTTAATTCATTGTGTAGTACGAAATCTATATCGTTGGGCTAAATTTCGCTGGTATTCTCGAATACGAGATTCCCGTTATCAGCTTGAGCATAACGTTTATTATCGTTGACTGTGCCTGCACAATAGGTAATACCATGATGGACGACAACTACGAATTGTCACGTCGATCTGTATTGAGCGCAGCGGGATTAGCGATGATCGGCGGCCTCGCCACCCCGGTCGCCGCAGATCACGACATTGGTACCGGTGCTCAGTATCCCGATACTTGCGAAGGTCCGGGATTCAACGACACGCCACAACTTCCCGATTCACCGTGGCAAGTCCATGACGCGTGTCGTCCTCAGCCGCCGGCCGTCGACTCGGGAGAACCTGCCTTCCCCGACCCACCGGCGGACGCCACTGTCCTCATGAGCGATGGCGAGGATGGATCCATTACGCTCGACGACTGGAACAACTCGAGCAGCTGGGAGGTCAACGACAACTACGTGATCGTCGGCGATGAACCCCTCGTGAGTCGAGATGGCTTCGGGGATGGCCACTATCACATTGAATGGCGAACCCCGACAAGTGTCACCGGAAGCGGCCAAGAGCCTGGCAATAGCGGCTTTTTCCTATCGAATCGCTACGAAATCCAAATCCTGAACAACTACGAGAACTCAACGTTTTCGGACGGGTACGCAGCGTCAGTTTTTGGCCAACACCCACCCTTGGCTAATGCCAGCCGTCCTAAGGGAAGCTGGCAGATCTACGACATCATCTGGCGAGCGCCACGCTTTGCGGACAACGGCGACCTCAAATCACCGGGCGTGGTAACCATCTACTGGAACGATGTCCTCGTCCAAAGTCAGACCGTTCTCAATGGTCCGACTGCATATAGGACAACCCCCGAGTACAGCCAACATCCCGTCGAAGCTCCAATTCAGATACAAAACCACGGCCAGCCGGTACATTTCCGAAACGTCTGGTATCAGTCCGGCCCCACCCCCGCCTCGGTGGTAGAGTTTGATGACGACTTGCTCACTGCCGAGAGCACATCCAGTAGTGTGGATGCCTCTGTCGTCAACAAGTATGACTCTGAGATGACCAACGGCAACGTCACGCTCACTCCACAGAACGGCTCCGAGGTGACGGTCACTCCACAGGACGGCACGAGCTTCGGACCGCTCGCCGTCGGTGACTCCCAGTCGGTCTCCTGGGAGGTAACACGTCCCAACGCCGACAGCGGGCCACACCTCTTGAAAACCTCCACATCCTATTCTGTCAACGGTAGTACTAATACTATCGACTTCCAGATCCCCGTCTATCCCGAACCGTCTCTGGAGGCCCCATCCGAGCCAGCGAGCTACACGAAGACGGTGCTCAGCGACCGGATGGACAATTTGGTCGACCTCGCTGTGGCTGACGACGGGCGCGTTTTCTACATTACCCGCGGGGACTTCTTCGGCGGAGTGGTCGGCGGGACGACGGAAGTCGGGGTGTACGATCCGGAGACAGACGAGGACACCGTTGCCCTTGAGATCGACGTCTTCACTGGTATCAATATGGAAGACGGTGGGCAGGGGATCTCTCTCGATCCGAACTTCGAGGAGAACGGCTGGATCTACATCTACTACTCTCCCTCGAACGAGACGGTCGCTGAGAATCAGGAGGAGCTTGACTACCTCAACCAAGCGGGGAACACCGGCGACGATGTCGCCCGTCTCCCGAGCGAGTCAATCGGTAATCCATACAACCTCCTCTCGCGGGTCACCATGGAGAACGGGTCGATCGATCCTGCATCCGAAACCGAGATTCTGCGAGTCCCCGTCCAGCGCGACACGTGCTGTCACGAGGGTGGTGACATCCAGTGGGGTCCCAACGGCGATAACCTCTATCTTACGACTGGGGACAACACCTACTCGAAGGTCGCTGCTGACAATGGGTTCGCGCCGCTGGACGAACGCGAGGACCGGGATTACTTCGATGCACAGCGCACGTCGAGCAATACCGCCGACCTCCGGGGGAAGATCTTGCGGATCATCCCCCAGGACGATGGTTCGTATACCATTCCCGAGGATAATCTCAAAGCGCAATACGAAAACGAGACGGGACAGTCGTATTCCGAGGAGGAGTTCCTGCCCGAGATCTATGTTATGGGTGTACGAAATCCTTTCCAGGCCGGCGTGGATCTGGAAACTGGTACGTTACTCTGGGGGGATTACTCCGCCGATTCGCGGACGTGGAGCGATATCCGCGGACCACCCGGATTCAACGAGTTCAACCGCGCGACCAGCGCGGGCAACTACGGTTGGCCGTACTTCACCGGTCCGTACCCCTTCTACGACTACGATTACGAGACCCAGAACTCAGGGAACCTCTTCGACGAGAACGCGCCGATCAACGACTCGCCACACAGCAACGGCATCCAGCAACTGCCGGCGACCCAGGACCCGTTCATCTGGTATCCCGGAAACTGGGATCAAGCACGGCAGAACGTCCCCAGTGACTTCGACGTGCCCGAGGAAGTCCCCTTCCCCGCGTTCGAAGGGGGGGCCCCGATCGGTGGACCGATCTACCGTCATCAGGACAGTTACACCGAGCGTGGACTGCCTGCCTGGCACGAAGGCGACTACATCATCGCGGAGTGGGGAGCGGGCTGGCTCAAGACGGTCTCCTTCGAGAACGACGACGTTGCTGACGGCCGGATTTCCCAGATCCGACCGCTCGCGTCCGGGGTACAGTTCAGTTCTCCAATTGATCTGGAACTCGGTCCGGAAGGAATGCTGTACGTCGCGGAGTACGGGGGCTTCTCGGGCGAGGGCTCCAAGCTTTCCCGAATCGAACGTCAGGAGGTCCAGTCGATTTCCGCGCCCTTCGGATACGACGCGGGTGGCGAGTTGCTAGACGGCACGGTCACGATCAACGGTCTCGACTACGTGGCGAGTTCGCCCGCCGTGGAAGCCACCGGTGACGCGAGCGCGAGCTCGACGGGCACGACGGTGGGCACGTACTCGACGGACGAATCGATCGCCGACACCGAGAATGATGCACTCTACCAGACCGAGCAGTTCGGCGGTGATCTCAGCTACGAGGTCACGATGGAGAACGGCACGTACGACGTGGTTCTGCACTTCGCGGAGACGAACTCGACGTTACAGGAAGGGGACCGCGTGTTCAACGTCTCCGTTGAGGGTCAGCAGGTGTATTCGCCGCTCGACATTTTGGCGAAGACTGATCGCTATACAGCCTTGAACAAGACCGTCAGGGGTGTCGAGGTTACCGACGGTACCCTCAACATCAGCAGCGAGACGCTTTCGGACAATTCGAAGTTCATGGGCTTTGCAATCCTGCCGTCTGATGGACCCATCCCGTCTGAGACGATCACGGCACCCTTTGGCTACGACGCGGGTGGTGAGCTGCTGGACGGTACGGTCACGATCAACGGCCTCGATTACGTGGCGAGTTCCCCCGCTGTGGAGATGTACGGTGATGCGAGTGCGAGTTCGACGAACACCGAGGCGACGACGAACCTGTTCCCTGATCCGCCCAATTCGATCGGTGGGACCGAATACGATCCACTCTATCAGACCGAGAGCTTTGGCGGGGATCTCTCGTACAACGTCGGTGTCGAGAATGGAACGTACGACGTGACTCTCTACTTCGCGGAGACCAACACCGGCATCCCGGAGGGCCAACGGGTATTCAACGTCTCGGTCGAAGGCACCGAGGTGTTCTCGGAATTCGACATTGCCACCGAAGCCGGGTACAACCAAGCCTACCAGCAGACCTTCGAAGGAATCGAGGTCACCGATGGTATCCTGTCGATCGCCACTGAGACGCTCTCGGACAACTCGAAGTTCTCCGGGCTTGCGGTCCGATCGTCGGATGGCGGTGGCGTAATCGAGCCCGGAACAACGATCGAGTTAGGCGGAGAGATTGGCGGGTGGATCGGTGAAGCGCCGAGTTCGATCGAGGGTGAGACCAATCCGATGCTCACATTACAAGAAGGCGCGACCTACACGGTCGCCTTCGAGAACCTCGACGGGTATCCCCACGACTTCTACATGCTCGACGAGAACGAGAACGAGCTCGTCGGCACCGAACTCGTGACCGGGCAGGGCGGGACGGCCTCGGTCGAGTTCACCGCTTCGCAGGAGATGGTCGAGTACTACTGCTCGGTTCATCCCATCCAGATGCGTGGCGACGTCACCATCCAGGACGGCGGCGGTAGCGATGGCCCGCCGGCGATCGGCGATTCGGATTCCGCGCCGACCGACCCGGACGATGACGGGCTCTACGAGGACCTCGACGGCGACGGCGAAGTAACTGACGCCGACGCGGAGCTGTTCTTCGAGCATATTGACGACCCCGAGATGCAGAACAACGTCGAGGCGTTCGACTTCAACGGGAACGGCCGCCTCGACTTCGACGATGTCGTCGAATGGCGCAAAAAGAAAGATGACATGTAACGGCACTGCCAGTATCTGACGACGTGCTGTCGTTTTCACCTTCATTTTTTCACAAAGCTCCTCGGCTGACTGTTCTTGAGACGTGAGTCCGGTGAAAGAATCGATGCTGAGAACCTGCTGAAAGAAACGGTTCAGTACTGAGAGCACCAAACCTGTCGCAGTTGGCGTTGCCACTCATCAAGCAGGCATGCTCGGTCGGTGGATTATCGCTCGAAGCGGTCGTCCGGAGGTTGATTCGCGGGGACGGCCCTCGCGGTGCGGCGGGCCGTCTACGCTGCCCAGGTGACCATGTCGGAAAACTCCTCGAGTGATCACTCCCGGAGGTGACACCCGCCACGGCATCGCCACGTACTCCCAGTGGAGATACCGCCAAACGCTCTGGAACAAGAGGCTGGTCACGACGAATGGCAGCCGTCGCGTCGCATCTCAGGTTGTCATTGAGATCGTTGTCTTCTCCGAGAGGCGGTAGATCGATTAGATTCCGAAGCGCTTGCTGTAGTGGGGTCGAGTCTGACGCGGTGTGTCGATGGCGTAGCCGTGACGCGCCACACCTTCCTCATCGTACTTCCCCTGCTGGTACGTACAGTCGATATAGACCGGGAAATCGACGGTCCACGTGTGACCGTCGATTTCACCTTGGAGGCCGTGGTCGATCACACGGCTCCAGCCCTGATTCAGTTCTGCCTGGATCGCTTCTCCCCACTTCACTATCGGCATGACGTACGCGTAATTGTGGGCGGCCAGCAGCGTCAAACAGTACGTATCGTAGAACTCGCGGTCGAGGTAGACGGCCTTGACCTCGAAGTCAAGGCCGTCGAGCACGCCGAGCAGTTCTGCGAGGATCGAGCTGGCGGTGTCGCCGTCGGTCAGACGGCGCACCACCAGCGTGTATCGTTTGTTACGTACGCGGGCGTAGAGCGTAGCGTACCCGTGGAACGTGGTTGTTCCAGCTTTGGCGAGGGACTCGTAGAGTTCCGTCTTGGAGTCGTACTCCTCGCCGTAGTACGGACGGAGGTGGAGGTCGGCGACGACCTCCACCGGCCGATCCGGAAGCAGTTCAAGGATGTCTTGCTGGATGAGCGTCTTGCCGACTCGTTCGAGCTCTCCGAGCTCGAACTTCGTCTGGAGGTGGTGGAGAATCGTATTGCCATGCGGTGACTCCTCTGAAATCTCGCAAAGGTGACTGACCGAGTCCTCGTCGGCAGTCGCGCCGACGAGGACGTCCCAGATGTCCTCGGAGTCGATATCGGCGTTTTCGCCGAGTCCGATATCGATCTCCTCGTCGAGGGTGTTGACGAGAAAGTTAAGCACCTGCTTTTCAGTGAGTTCATTGGCTGCTTGGTTTGGCTCCATCAACCGACCAAGCAGCCCACTCACCTAACTCACTTTGTGAACTACTGAAACTACCTCGTCGGTTTCGTTCGCTTCCAATGCGTCTTGGTCTATTTCGTATTTGTACAACTCGCTGCGCTATCCGACCGACTTTGACTGAGAAGTCCTGGGATCGTCCCGTGTCCGTGTTTTCCATATAACATCCGTATGAATTGTAATTAGAACTACATTGAATCTTCCGAAACTATTAATAGGGTAGCATATGAGGCGTTGGCATGTGCCACTCGTTGGCGATAGTGAGAAAAGCAAATTCGAAGGATGCGCTTTATCAAGAATATCGGTGCGTCTCTTCGAAGGATATCAATCTCACAGCAGGCACATAAGACCATGAGGCCGATGACGACAACGACAACAACGATACTCCATGAGTAACAGAGAAAGAGAAGAAACCAGTCAGTCGTATCGATTAGGAAAAACAGCGTCGGCAGTGAGGCTCCTCGCTATCGTTGTACTCGCTGGAATGATAGTTGTCGCTCCCACAGTAGGTGGGATCGGACTCGCGAGTGCTCAAGAGGCCTCTCCTGCTCTAAACATCGGCGACGCGAATGTTGAGCCCGGGGAATTGGCCAATATCGGCGTCACAATGTCAAGCGCCCCGAGCGGTCTTGCAGGTTACGACATCACCCTCGGTCTGGAGAACGACTCCGTTGCGACAATCACTAACGCGACGATCGCCGAGGAGTTCGGTCTCAGCCTTGTGAATATCAGCGAGGACAATACTTCCATGACCGTGCGCCTGCGCGGTCTCGATTTCGATGAGAACATCGAAGAAGGCGCGACTAATATCTCGCTGGCGGATGTCGAGATTGAGGGTATGGCGACCGGCGAGACTGCCCTCGAAATTCAGGACGTCACCCGTGTCGACGACGACAGCGGTGACTCACTCGACCTGGATACCACCGACAGCGGGCAAATCACCGTTGAAGAGGCTGAGACTCCCACATTGACCATCGGCGACGCGACTGTCGAGGAAGGGTCTACCACAAATGCTGACGTCTCGATGTCGAGCGCCCCGAACGGCCTCGCGGGCTACGACATCACCTTCGGTCTGGAAAATGACTCCGTCGCAACAATTACTAACGCGACGATCCCCGATGAATTCTCCTACAGTAGTGTAAATATCAGCGAGGACAATACCACCATGACCGTACGCCTGCGCGCTCTCGATCTCCAGGAGAACATCGAGGAAGGCGCGACTAACATCTCGCTGGCGGATGTCGAGGTTGAGGGCGTATCGGCCGGTGAGACCGCGCTTGAAGTTCAGGATATCACCCGTGTCGACGACGACAGCGGTGACCCAATCGACGTCAACACCGATAGCGGACAGATCACGGTCGAAGCAGCCGACGGTCCCGGTGACGGAAACGCGACCCCGAATCTCGGCATCAGACTCGATCGTGAACACGTGACCGCCGGCGACGAGACTGCTGCGAGCGTGGTCCTTTCGGAAGCTCCCGAGGGGGTGGCCGGGTTCAATATGACCCTCGGTGTTGATGGTGAAGAAGTGACGATCGTTGCTACGTCGGTCGGTGACTCGTTCGATCTGGCTGTCACCGACACCGACGCGGATGCGGCGATGATCCGAGGGCTCGACTTCAACCAGAACGTCCAGGCCGGCGCGGAAAACGTCACGCTCGCTACGGCGTACGTCCGCGGTGCTGAGGGTGCTGATGGAACTGCCGAAATAAGCATCACGGATGTCAACGTCCTCGAAAGCGACGAAGCGGAGACCATCAACGCGACAACTTCGAACGCGACCCTCGAAGTTCACAACGTCGAGCCGATCGCCTACAACCAGCTTCCGATCGACGCGGATGCTGACGGCTTGTACGAGGACATCGACGGCAACGGCGAGGTCAACAGAAACGATGCGCAAATATTCTTCCGGGAGTTCAACAGCGACGCAATTCAAGGCTACGATGAGTACGACTTCAACCAAGACGGGAAGTTGTCGTACAGTGACATCATCGCGCTCCGGAATTACATGTAGCTCGGGCGGGCAAAGCACAACGTCGCTTTCTTTTTCGCGCGTCGCGTCCATGAGCCGAGATTTCACTCCGGTGTAACAGCACGCTCGGATCAATGATACCGTATGCCGTTCATCGACGGAGCGTACTGCGGCCGGAACGAGGATATCATCCAGCAATTATAACCGCAATCGCTAAGATAAATACTACCAGTAAAAATCATAGGACGAGTTGAGACGATGACGAACAAAAATAACAGGGTTACGCGTCGAACAGTACTGAGTGCGACTGGTCTCGCAATGGCCAGCGGGTTCGCCGGCCCAGTCGTTGCAAGCCACGGCGGCGATGCCGACCAGTATCCCGAGACCTGCGATGGACCAGGATTTAACGATACGCCCGTCCAGCCGTGGTCGGGGTGGCGGTTCGGCGACGCCTGTCGCCCCCAACCACCAGTCGTTGATCCCGGAACAATAACGTTCGATGACCCGCCCGCGGACGCGACGGTTCTGCTCGGCGACGGTTCCAGCGGTGAGATCACCCTTGATGACTGGAAAAAGCGGAACGGGGACCCCCCCGAGTGGAACGTCACCAATAGTTACGCCGAAGTCGATGAGGGATGGCTCCAAACTAAAGCGGACATCGGCGACGCCCACTACCACGTCGAGTGGCGGATTCCGGAGGGTCTCAGCGGAAGTAGCCAGACCCCCGGCAACAGCGGAGTCTGGCTCGCCAGCAATTACGAAATCCAGATCCTCGATAGCTATGAAAACCCGACCTACGCCGACGGCACGGCGGGAGCACTCTACGGCGATCACCCTCCGCTGATTAACGTCGCTCGCCCGTCCGGAGAATGGCAAAAGTACGATATCATCTGGCACGCACCACGCTTTACCGACAACGGGGAAGTGGACTCTCCTGGGATTGTTACCGTTCTTTGGAACGACGTCTTGGTTCAGAGCCAGACAGTCGTTCACGGCTCGACCCCTTACAAAGACGTTCCCGAGTACAGTCCTCATCCTCCCGAAATGCCATTGCAGCTCCAGAATCACGGCCAGCCAGTCCAGTACCGCAACATCTGGTATCAGGACCTCCCGACGTCGGCCTCGGTTCTCGAATTCGAAAACAACGACCAATTCACCGTCGATGAGGGAACCTCCACGACGTTCGACGCTGCGGTCACCAACGCTTACGACTCGGCACTCACCGACTCGGAGGTTACGCTCACCGCGCCGAGCGACTCGGGTGTCGAAGTGAGTTCGGGAGGTGAGACGAGCTTCGACTCGCTTGATCCCGGGGACTCGAAGTCACTGTCGTGGGAGGTGACGCTGCCGAGTCCGGAAAGTGGCCCGTATCTGTTGAGTACGGACGCATCCTATACGGTCGACGAGCAAAAAAGGGTGAGCTATCGGGTCCCGGTATACACCGAGCCGGTTCCTGAAGACAACAGCGGTGGTGGGGGTGGTGGCGAGCTTCCTGAGACGGTCGATTTGAGTAGAACGCAGGTCGCCTCAGTGGACAACGGAATGAAAGTCGATGTCGCGCCTGACGGGCGCGTTTTCTTCACCGAGCGTGGAGCGGACTTCCAGCGCTATCCCGACGAGCCGACAGGCACCGGGAAAATCCGCGTTTACGACCCCGAGACCGGCGAGACCACCACCGCCCTTGAAAAGGACGTTCACGTCGGCATTGAGGAAGGTGCCCAGGGCATCGTCCTCGACCCTGACTTCGAGGAGAATGGGTGGATTTACTTCTTCTATAACCCCTCGAACGAGGCCATTGCCGACACGCAAGAAGGCCTCGAATCGCTCAATACCTACCAGCAGTCGCCGAGCGAGGCAGCGGATGGGCCACAACCGTACGACCTCGTCTCACGATTCACGGTCGAAGGCGATACGATTGACCCCGAGTCGGAGACCGAAATCATTCGCATCACCGCCCAGCGTGAGCGGTGCTGTCACGTCGGCGGCGCGCTCTCGTTCGACAACGATGGCAACCTTCTCATTACGACCGGCGACGGGACCGACCCGTTCGAGTCCAGTGGATATGCGCCGATCGACGAGCGCGACGGCCGGCAGTTCTTCGACGCTCAGCGCTCGGCGGGCAACACTAACGATCTTCGGGGGAGCCTGCTGCGGATCACGCCCCAAGACGACGGCGGCTATACCGTGCCTGACGGAAACCTCTTCACCGGCGATGAGTACGCCGACGCGCGCGCGGACGACCTCGTCAAAAGCGAAATCTACGCGATGGGCTTTCGGAACCCGTTCACGCTCACGGTTGACGAGGAAAGCGGCGATCCCTTCATCGCCGATTATGGTCCCGACGCCGGCAGTTGGGACCCCGAGCGAGGGCCACCGGGGATTACCGAGTTCGTGCGGGTGGACGAACCTGGCTTCTACGGCTGGCCGTACTTCATCGGGATGAACGTCCCCTACAGAGATTACGACTTCGCGACGGGCGAGTCGGGCGACGCGTTCAATCCCGAAAACCCTACCAATGACTCGCCGAACAACGACGGTCTCACTGATTTACCCCCAGCCCAGCCGGCGACGATTACGAATCCCTACTCATGGGAGGAACTTCTCGACACCCCCGACTACGCCGACGAGTACGTTCCCGACGAAATTCCGTACACGATCGAGAACACCGACCCGCCGGAAGGTGGCTCGCCGATGATCGGGGAGATCTATAACTACCAAGACGGCTTCGATTCGGAGGTTGCACTCCCTAAATCGTACGACGGCGTGCACATCCTCATGGAGGCACGGGGCTGGTTCAAGACCGCCATCTACGACGACAACGGCGATGTGAGTAAGATCGGTCCCTTCTCACTATCCGGGGGTAGTCCGAGGATGCTCCACACTGGCCAACAAGGAGGGCTTTACCTCTTAGAACCCGGCTCCCTCAATTACATCACTACCCAGGATACGAGCGAGATCGAACCGATCTCGGCACCGTTCGGCTACGACGCCGGCGGTGAGCTGATAGACGGGATGGTGACGATCGACGGACTCGAATTCGTTGGAAGTTCATCCGCCGTACAGGTTTCTAATCAGGGGGGCGACAGCCCGTCGGCGTTCCCAGACATCCCGATCGAAGGGACGGAAAACGACGCGCTCTACCAGTCGGAGGAGTGGGGAGAGAACCTCTCGTACGACATCGCCATCGAGAACGGGATCTACGACGTGACTCTCCACTTGGCAGAGATCGCCTTCGAGCAATCCGGCAGCCGCATAATAAGTGCTTCAGTTCAGAGCGAGCAGGTGATCAAAGAGCTTGACCTCGCTGAGGAGGTCGGTTTTGCGACGCCCTACACGCAAACGGTCGAGGGCGTCGAAGTCACCGAGGACACACTCTCGATCACGATGAGCGATCCGGTCGAGAACTCGAAGATGAGCGGCATCGAGATCCGACCGGCGGATGTCGAGGAGCCGACGGAGGGCCTCGTCGGCCAGTGGCGGTTCGGCGAGGAGAACGTCGACGGCGACACCGTCTCGGACGCGAGCGGAAACGGCAACGAGGGGACGGTAATCGGTGGCGTGACGACTGGCGTAGAGACGACCTCGATCCCCGGCGACGCCGCAGGGTTCAACGGCGAGGACGGAACTATTATCGTCCCGGATGTCGACGTACTCGACCCGGTCGCATACACGATCTCGGCCTGGCTCCAGACTGACGGACCGGGCCAGTACACCGTTATCCTCGGGAAGTCCAATTCGATGTGGACCGGCTTCAATTCGGATGGAACGTCTCCGCGGTTCGACCCTGACGACAATGCCGACAACGGGTCATTCACCGCGGATACCGATGTCGCCGATGGCGAGTGGCACCATGTCGTCTATCGTCACGCTCCCGACGAGGACATCTCGAACATCTACATCGACGGCGAGCTGGCGGCCTCCGCGGAAGGTGCCAAGGAGTCGTCCGCGTCCGACGCTGACCTCGGTATCGCCTCGAAGTCCAACGTGAAAGACTGGTTCGACGGCATGCTCGCCGACGTGCGCCTCTACAACCGGGCGCTCTCAAGTTCCGAGATTCTCGGTTTGTACCAGTACGAGGGAGATACTGGTGGCAGCGATGGCCCACCGGCGATCGGCGACTCGGACTCGCGACCGACCGATCCGGACGGCGACGGGCTCTACGAGGACCTCGACGGCGACGGCGAGGTAACTGACGCCGACGGGGAATTGTTCTTCGAGCATATTGACGACCCCGAGATGCAGAACAACGTAGAGGCGTTCGACTTCAACGGGAACGGCCGCCTCGACTTCGACGATGTCGTCGAATGGCGCAAAAAGAAAAACAGCTAACCATCCGATACAGCGTCCAAACACGCGGTTCTTCTCTTACACTTCTAAATAAATGATCTCTGTTCGGTAGTTCGAACAGAATTCTTTGTGTCCAGATGTGGGTGTGAATTTCCTGCTGATCGTCTACGTCGTGAGAAGCTCAGTAAAGTGTATGTATTCGTAATAAATCGAATCCACAAGAAGGAAGATTGATAATCTAATTACCGAACGGGGGCACTTTTATTATACCCAACCACAATAGTTCTGCACAGGTCACACACTCGACAGGCGTCCGGGGACGCGAACGCGATTGACTGAAACTATCCATGAGACACCAGCACACGGAACAACCCACGAGCGTAGAAGCAGACGGCGCGCCGTTCGCGCTGAAACGGCGATCGGTACTCCAGACTATCGCCGCACTCGGTCTGGGCAGCAGTGCCGTCGGGAACGCGATCGCACAGCCGAGAGGCGGGGACGACGATTCGGGCGTCCCGGTTGGCATCCAACTGTACACGCTCCGGAACCTCCCGGACACGACGCTCGACCTGCTTCGCCGGGTCGCGGCCGTCGACAACAACGGCGGGCCCGGGTTCGATGTCGTCGAGTTCGCCGGCCTCGGGGGGGCGAACACAGAGGAGATCAACTCTACGCTCGACGAGGTGGGCGTCGACGCCGCCTCGGCACACGTCGGCCTCGGGGAACTGGAGGGCGACAGCTTCCAGGACACCGTCGACACGTACCAGGCGGTCGGCGTGGACACGTTCATCGTCCCGTACATCGACCCGTCGTCGATCGACACGGTAGCGAAGGTGGAAGCGCTCGCCGAGCGGATGAACGCGGTGTCGGAGAACCTGCCCGAGGGGACACGACTGGGCTTCCACAACCACGACGGCGAGTTTCAGGACGTCGGCGACGGTCAGACGCCGATGGAGGTGTTCGACGCGGCGCTCAACGATGACGTGATCTTCGAGATTGACGTCGGCTGGGTGCTTACCGCGGGCTACGACCCGGTTGAGGTCATCCAGCAGTACAGCGATCGGACGGAACTTATCCACATGAAGGACATGGAGGACAGCGAGTTCCGCGAGATCGGTGAGGGTGCCGTCGACATGTCTGAGGTGGCGGAAACCGCGCGAATGGAGGCGAACGTCGACTACCTCATTTACGAGCATGACCAGCCCACGGACCCTGCCGGATCGACCGGCACCGGCGCGGGCGTGCTATCGTTTCTCGACGGCGAATCCGGGCTCGAATGCCTGAGCTTCGCCGATGTAGGCGCCCCGGACTACGACGACTCGCTCAGCGGCGTCGAGATGGGCGATTCCGCCGACAGTGACGGCGTGCCGACGGGTATCCAACTGTACACACTTCGAGACCTCCCCGACTCGACGGCCGAGATCATCCGCCGGATCGGTAGCGTCGACAACAACGGTGGCCCGGGCTACGACACCGTCGAGTTCTATACGCTGGGCAGCTCGACGGTCAGCGAGGTGCAGACGGCGCTTGACGAGACGGGCCTAACGGCACCGTCGGCGCACATCGGCCTCCCGCAACTCGAGGGCGAAAGCCTCCAGAACACGCTCGACACGTACGGACAACTCGGCGTCACCAACTTTATTGACCCCAGCCTCCGCCTGCCGGACGATCCATCCGTACAGGACGTCGAGAACCTCGCCCAGCGGTTCAACGATGTCGCCGCGAACCTTCCGGACGGATCGCGTGTCGGTTTCCATAACCATTCGAAGGTGTTCGATGAACTTGACGACGGTCGGCCTATCATTGAAGTCCTCGACGAGAACCTCAACGACGGCATCGTCTTCGAGATCGACGTCGGCTGGGTGCTCACCGCCGGTCGCGACCCGGCCGAGATCATCCAGCAGTACAGCGAGCGCACCGAGATGCTCCACATGAAGGACATGGAGAACGGCAACTTCGCCGAGATTGGCGAGGGTGCCGTCGACTGGGAGGAAGTCTCGCGGGTCGCGCGCGAGGAAGCTGTAGTCGACTACATCTTCTACGAACACGACGCGCCGTCGAACCCAGCCGGATCCGTCGGCACGGGTGCGGGCGCGCTGTCGTTCCTCGACGGCGCCCCCGGACTGGAGTGTCTCACGATCGACGATATCGGCGGCCCCGGCTACGACGGGGACCTCTCGGGAAGCTCCGGCCCGGGAGCTGGCGACGACACAGTGTCGGTGCCGTTCGGCTACGACGCCGGCGGCGGCGAGATCGACGACATCGTCTCGATCGACGGGCTGGAGTTCGTCGATAGTTCGCCCGCCGTCGAAGCGTACGGCGACGCGAGCGTGAACGGTACCGCCGTTGACACCGGTGCGACCAGCAACCCGATCGAGGGGACTGAACACGACGCACTCTATCAGAGCGAGGAGTGGGGCGGCGACCTCTCGTACGACGTCAGCATCGAGAACGGCATGTACGATGTGACGCTCTACTTCGCCGAGATCTACTTTGGCGGTGATTTCGGTGGGGGCCAAATCGACGGTGGCGTTGGATCGCGCGTGTTCGACGTCTCCGTTGAGGACCAGCAGCCGTTCTCCGAACTCGACATCTACGAACAGGTCGGCCACGATGCTGCCCTCACGGAGACGGTCGAGGGCGTTGAGGTCACCGACGGCACGCTCACAATCAGCACCAACACGGTGGTCCACAACTCGAAGTTCAGCGGCTTCGAGATCGACTCCGTAGACGACGGCGGTAGCGAGGGACCGCCGGCGATCGGCGACTCGGACTCGCGACCGACCGATCCGGACGGCGACGGGCTCTACGAGGACCTCGACGGCAACGGCGAAGTCACTGACGCCGACGCGGAGTTGTTCTTCGAACACATTGACGACCCCGAGATGCAGAACAACGTCGAGGCGTTCGACTTCAACGGGAACGGCCGTCTCGACTTCGACGACATCGTCGAATGGCACAAAAAGAACAACAGCTAAGAACTCCGACACAGCGGCCGAACACGCAGCCTTTTCTAGACTGATCTCCAGTGAGTGGGTTAGTCTCGGTAAAATCGATCGCAACAACTCCTCGCTGGTAGAAATCTTTCATCTCGGCTACTCAGTCCAGTAATCGATTAATCGACTCGCGGTACATCTCACGAATCTTCTCGATGGAAAGACCACAAAATGCTCGCAGTAAGCGTGCTCTAGCGACGTCCGCTCGCGTTGTGACTTATGGGCGAAGCCCCAAGTGTCCTCTGTTTGCCGCCAATCGGTCATGTTAGCTCCATATAGGTCTACAAGTCCCAGAACACGTTTTCGTGAAGCTCGCACCCTCGCCACGGTTGAGCGACAACCCAGAATAACCGACTTGGCCAACCTGCTCGGTGCTTTCACAGCGTAATTAAGGGCAAGCGCTGACGATCAGCCGGCCGACGAGATCGAACGTGCTGATTCAGCCCTTGGAGCGCTCCTCGTGCAAGTGCTCAGTTCGGATGATTGCGGCCCACGCCTACATTTACACGACCGTATTGCTGCTGGCGATATTCTTGTTCGGGAGGGTCTGGTTCTCGTGAGTCGATCGTCTTGTTTTCGACGGCAAACGGTATCGACGGGAACTTGGAGGTCATCGAAGACCAACCCCTCATGTTTCCCGCTGGTTGGAGAGTATGGACTATTTCCAGGGGATAGTCTATCTGCCGGCCGTCACGAGTCGGTTCGAGAAATTCGTTGATGAGGGGATCAGCTTTGAGGCGCTTACCTTGTCGCCGATGACGCTTGCGGCGACGATGAGTGTCAGCGCGGCCATCGACCGCTTCCAGTACGAATATCGGGAACTTGCGTTCGTGGTCGACGAGAGCGAGACGGTGGCAGTTGTTTACCACCACTGATGCCTTCGAGGAGGTGGTGGATGAACTCGAAGAGCCGTTCGATAGCGAATCCATGGGCGAGCAGCGCCAGCAACGGTCGAGCTCTATAACAACCTGAAGGTTTATTCGCCCGCCCGTGGCAAGGTTCGTATGGACGTTGGCGTACTCACCGTACCCCTCGGCGGACAGTCGCCCGACGAGACACTTGCCTACCTCTCCAACCTCGGCGTCGGTGCCGTGGAACTGGGCTGTGGCGGCAGTCCGGGCGACGACCACCTCCCGCGCGCGGAGTATCTCGACAACGAGAGCACACAGCAAAAACTCCACGACCGCCTCGACGAGCACGACCTCCGGGTGAGCGCGCTCGCGACGCACAACAATCCGATTCACCCCGACGACGACCACGCCGCCACGGCCGATACGGAACTCAGAGAAGCCATCGAACTCGCAGACCAGTTGGGTGTCGATACGGTGACGACCTTCTCGGGGCTTCCCGCCGGCGGGCCGAACGACGAAGTCCCGAACTGGGTCACCGCGCCGTGGCCCACCGAACACAAAGAAGCACACGACTACCAGTGGGGGGTCGCCGAGGAATACTGGAGTGACCTCGCCGAGTTCGCCGACGAGAAGGGTGTGAACGTCGCCATCGAGATGCATCCCAATATGCTGGTTTACGAGCCATCGGGCATGCTGCGGCTGCGCAAGGCAACCAACGAGCGCATCGGCGCGAACTTCGACCCCTCGCACCTGTACTGGCAGGGCATTGACGTGCCGCAGGCGATTCGATACTTGGGGGAGGCAATTCATCACGCCCACGCGAAGGATACGGGCCTGTACGAGGCCAACGCCGACGTGAAGGGTTATCTCGACACGACCTCCTACACCGAGGAGGCAGACCGGTCGTGGCTCTTCCGGACTGTCGGGTATGGTCACGGCGAATCCCACTGGAAAGAAGTCGTTTCGACCCTCAGAATGGTCGGCTACGACGGCGCGCTCAGCATCGAACACGAGGACTCGCTGACGAGTTCCCGGGAGGGCCTGGAAAAAGCGGTGGACGTGCTCGACAGAGCGATGTTCGCAACGACGCCCGGCGAGGCCTACTGGGCGGAGTAGTTCCCTGAACGACTAAGGCCCTCTCGGGAATAGGGCCGACATGGCACTTAGAATCGGCGTCCTCGGCTATCGGTTCATGGGCAAAGCCCACTCGAACGCCTTTGCGCGACTCCCGATGTTTTTCGACGACGCACCCGAAATCGAACGCCACACGCTCGTCGGGCGCGACGAGGCGGCGCTCGCGGACGCTGCGGATCGGTTCGGCTTTGCGAACACCGCGACCGACTGGGGGGCCGCCATCGAAAACGTCGATGTGTTCTACAATCTCGGACCGAACCACCTCCATCCCGAGCCGTCGATTGCGGCGCTCGAATCTGATATTCCCGTTTTCTGTGAGAAACCGCTCGCGCCCACGATCGAAGATGCCAAACGGATGGCCGACGTAGTGGGTGAAAGCGACGCCATCGCGGGCTGTGCGTTCAACTACCGATTTGTGCCGGCCATCCAGTATGCGAAGAATCTCATCGACGCGGGCGAACTCGGCGAGATTCGCCACGTACGCGGGAGCTATCTGCAGGACTGGGGCACCGACCCCGCGGACCCGTGGACGTGGCGTATGGACGAAGAGCTCGCGGGCAGCGGCGCGCTCGGCGACCTCGGGGCACACACCGTGGACCTCGCGCGCTTTCTGGTCGGCGAGCGCGCTGGCGACATCGAGCGGGTGAGCGGCCACACCGAGACGTTCATCGAGGAGCGTCCCGTAGAGGGCAAGTCGGAAACCAGACCCGTGACCGTCGACGATGCCTACACCGCACAGGCTGCCTTTCAAAACGGTGCGATGGGCACCTTCGAGGCCTCACGGATGGCGAGCGGGCACAAAAACGACCACTCCATTTCGGTTCACGGCTCGGAGGGAAGTCTGCGGTTCTCGCTCGAACGGCTGAACGAACTGGCCGTGCTCCGGGAGAATAATCGAGGATACGAGACCGTTCTGGTGACCGACGCATCGGATCCCTACGTCGAACACTGGTGGCCGCCGGGCCACGTGCTGGGCTGGGAACACACGTTCGTCCACGAGGACTATGAGTTCCTCTCGGCGGTCGCCGCGGGCAAGGGCTACGAGCCGTCCTTCGAGACGGCATTCAAAGTCCAGCGCGTGCTCGATGCCATCGAGCGAAGCGATGAGCGCGGCGAGTGGGTCGATGTCGAATAGTCGCGTAGGCATGACGCCACTCTTGTGCACGACTCGTTGTTCGTGTGGATGTCACAGAAGACATTCGTGTTCGAGCCGTTTGGTCGCCGGTTCGAACGCCAAACCGCAGAATTGCTTGGGTTTTTGTAAACACTATCTATTCATCGAAAAATACGCTGGCGGCGAAGCATGATTGAATGCCCTGTTGAACGCAAGACAGCGGCGGGGTGAGGTCGGTAGACCGCTACTTCACAGCGAGAAACGCACGATCCTCCGATCAGAAGATGCAGTAGTTGTCGCCGATAACGTTCTGTGAACATTCAGAAGAGCATCATCTTCGGACTTCGCTCGGTGATGACGGCGATGTCTCTGACCAATACGCTGGAGAAAGAGAGCAGGCGGCGAGCCTAACTCGCCGCCTGCGACAAATTATGGACGATACACTTGCGAGTGAGCTCTCGGAACTGGCCGTGCCAGCTCCGAGAGTGGAGCTTCTCACCATCGTCTTCCTTGAGCAGCGAGAAGCCGGTCTCGCTCATCCACCGCTGGTGGTAGTCGTCGGCGTCTATCCGCGCGTTGTGTGCTTGTTTCAACGGCGTGTGCTCTTTGTGCTTGATGAGCGGTCGCGTTGACTCACCGTGACACTTCTCACGGAGAGCACTCCACGAGTAGTTCGCGTCCGCGGCCAGAACCTGCAGGTCTTCCGCGTTCCGGCGGAAGACCTGCATCCCGATGTGGCCGTCCCAGCTTTTTCGGGTGGTGTAGTGGACGTCCCCGATCACCAGCGTGTTCATATCGACCAAGGTTGTCGTTTTCAGCGACTGGAAGGAGTAATCAGCACGATTGCGGTAGTGGTGGCTGGTCTGATCGCGCTGGAAGCCACTGGCGTCGATGGCTGCTTTCCCACTCCAGCCGGCCTGCTCCGCCGAAGTGCGGAGCAGGCGGCGTAGCTCACGCATCTGGAACTGCTGCTCCCAACGACAGAATGAGCTGTAGTGCGGTGCGCGTTCGAGGCCGAATTCGTCAAGAATAACGGTTGAATCGTTGAACCACGCCTCGGTCTCACGGAGGCTCTTGTTGAGTTCGACGCGCATGAGAATCAACGCGATCTGGACCCATTTGGCGTACCCGCTGTCGCCGAACGGCGACAGCGGGTACGCCTGAGTCGTCGACGTGGCGCTTGGCAAGCTTCTTACACTGTCGTGCAAGTGGCCGTTTCGACCTCATATCGTAAGAAGGCGTCCAAATCCCCACAAATCTCACGAAAACACCAGAGAAACCGGCTGAGAACGGCCTCAGCTACCGCTGCAACAAGACATGATTGAAGCTACCGGTAGCTACTTTATAGTCTACGACTCGCTTGACGAGCATCTTGAGGTGGTGCTCGTCAAGCCATTGAAGACACGTTGGATCGCCGAAACCGACGAAAAGCCGATCACGTCGATGCAAAGAAGCTCGCTCAGCTCTTGCGGGTTGATATAGCGGCCGAAAGCTACATACCGCCCGACGAGCTACGGAAAGGCCGCGCGCCAGCGCGTGGCTGAAAAAAGTTTGAGAAACGTACCGATTGCAAGAACAAAGCCCACGCGATCCTCGATCAGAACGAAATTACCCATGAAGGGTCGCTCTGGACCAAGAAAGAGCGCGAGTTCTGTGGGGAATTCACGCCTGACGAACTGGCACAACTATGGCTCAGTCAATGGCTCGAATTTCTTGACGACTACACCGAGAAGACACAACTGTTAATGTTATTCTTACGACTTAGTTTGTTCCGAGTTAATGATCGACACCAAGATTGGCGAAGTGGCCCGGTTTGATTAAGCGGATCAATAGCAACAGAACAGAACACTCGGATATGTCTGTTCATCACGTCCATCAGCCCCGTTGGAGCTGAACACTTTGTCGAAACATTTAACAACTAATCCAAGAAATTCTTGAGGCGAGATGGCAAACAACAGGAGTTCGGACAAGGAGTCGGGGCGCACGCACAGGCAGCGACTGACAGCGAGCGGTATCGGCAGACGTAGCGTGCTGAAATCGGGGACCGCACTCCTGGGTGGGGCGGCTCTCGCCGGCTGTGTCGGCGGCGGTGGCAACGATAGCGACGGTGGTGGCGGAGGCGGAAACGGTAGCGGCGGTGGTGGCGGAGGCGGAAACAGTAGCGGTGGCGGCGGTGGCGGTGGAGGTGGTGGAAGCGGCGCGACGAACATCGCCATCATCTCCAGTCCCGCGGGCTTCGGTGACCAGGCGTTCAACGACCTCGCGTGGGAGGGTCTCCAGAATGCAAAGAAAGAATTCAACGTCAACCTCCAGCAGGTCGAGGAAACTAATCAATCGAATTATAAAACTGTGCAGTCGCGGCTCGCCGAGAGTCAAAGTCCCGACTACGACCTCATCGTTCTCGTTAGCTACAATCACACGCAGGCCCTCGAAACGAACGCCACCCAGTACCCCGACCAGAAGTGGATGCTCATCAACGACAACGTTGAGCAGCCCAACGTCGCGGGCTACGCATGGGCGAATCACCAGATGTCGTATCAGGCGGGCGTTCTCGCCGGCACGATGACGACGCGCGATTTCAGTTTCAAGGGAAGTTCGACGAGTCCCGACAACGCGACCATCGGCTTCGTCGGCGGCGAGGACGGCGCGCTTATCAACGCCTTCGAGCGTGCGTACAAAGCCGGCGCGAAATCCGTCAGCGAGAGCACCAGTGTGAAGGTCGGTTACATCGGCAACTACACCGACACCCAGACGGCGAACAACATCGCCAGCTCACAGTACGACGCCGGAGCAGATATCGTCTATCACGCTGCTTCGGCCGCCGGACAGGGCGTCTTCCAGGCCGCACAAGGGGCGAACCAGTTTGCCATCGGCGTCGATGCCGACCAGTCGAAGACTCTTCCGAAATACAAGGACGTCATCATGGGATCGGCGGTCAAGTACATCAACAAGGGCACGTACCAGGTGGCGAAAGCCGTCACACAGGACAACTGGCAGAGCGTGCAGGGTAACAACGTGCTCGGACTCAAACAGGACGCCGTCGCGGTGGTGCTCGGACAGACCGTCGGCTCGGAACTCCCGAGCGTCGTCGAGAAGAACCTCAAGAAATCCAAACAGGCCATCCTCGACGGCGACGTCACGGTTCCCTGTACCGCGTCCGGCTGCCAGTAAGTCAGCATCGTCGCACACACTATCGATGACGCAAATTTCCACACAGACAGCATGAACAGCACACGAACACCCGCCGTCCGTCTCGATGGCATCACCAAACGCTTCGGCGATGTCGTCGCCAACGATGGGGTCGACTTCACGCTCGAAAAAGGAACTGTCCACGCCCTCATCGGCGAGAACGGTGCGGGGAAATCGACGCTGATGAGCGTGCTCTACGGACTCTACGACCCCGACGGGGGACAGATCGTCGTCGATGGCGAGAATCGAGATTTCGACTCGCCGCGTGACGCCATCGACGCCGGCGTCGGGATGATCCACCAGCACTTCCAACTGGTCGATACCATGACCGTCGTTCAGAACATCGTCCTCGGCCACGAGCCGACCGATGGCGGGTTGGTAGACACCGAAAACGCCCGCTCTGCCATCGCGGACATCTGTTCGACCTACGGCTTCGAGGTCGACGAGTATCTCGACACGCCCATCGAGGACCTCGGCGTCGGGATTCAACAGCGCGTCGAAATCGTCAAAAGCCTCTATCGCGGGGCCGACGTGTTGATTCTCGACGAGCCGACGGCGGTGCTCACGCCACAGGAAGTCGAGAACCTCTTCGGCGTGATGGACGAACTCACCGCCGAGGGCCACTCGCTGATTTTCATCACGCACAAACTCGACGAGGCGATGGCCGCCGATGATATCACTGTGCTCCGGGATGGCAAAGCCGTCGGCACCGTCGATGCAGCCGAGACCTCTCAGGAGGAACTCGCCCGGATGATGGTCGGGCGCGACGTCCTTTTCGACACCGAAGCCCGGGACACCTCGCCCGGCGAGACCATCCTCGACGTCGATGGTCTCCACGTCGCGGACGACCGCGGTCTCGAACGAGTCGAGGATGTCGGGTTCGAGGTCCGCGAGGGCGAAATCTTCGGTATCGCCGGCGTCGAGGGCAACGGCCAGTCCGAACTCGTCGAAGCGCTCACCGGGATTCAAAACGCTGCATCCGGGACGATAACGTTCGATGGTGCCGACATCACGGACACGAGCCGTCGCCACCGCATCGAATCGGGTATCGCGTACGTTCCGGAAGACCGCCAAGAAACAGGTTTAGTACAGGATTACGACCTCGTGCGGAATGCTCTCGTGGGCAACCAAACCATCGAACCGTACGCCCACAACGGGTTCCTCGACTGGGGGGCTGTCCGCGAGCACGCAGACGACATCATCGAAGCGTACGACGTCCAGCCCGCAGACCGCGACGCGACGGCGGGATCGCTTTCGGGTGGGAATCAACAGAAGTTCGTCGTCGGGCGCGAACTCGGCCACGACCCGGCGTTCGTCGCCGCGACACACCCGACCCGGGGCGTGGACATCGGCTCCATCGAGTTCATCCACGAGCGCTTGCGAGAGATGCGCGACGAGGGACTGGCCATCCTACTCGTCTCCTCGAAACTCGACGAAATCCAACAGCTATCCGACCGTATCGCGGTCATGTACGAAGGCGAGTTCGTGGACGTCGTCGACCCCAACGACGTCACCGAAGAACAGCTCGGTCTCATGATGGCCGGGCGCACGCGCGAGGAAATCGAAGAGAACGAAGAGTCCGAGGCCGCCGAGACCGACGCCGACGAACGGGTGCGTGACAGGAGCGTGCGTTCGTGAGCGCCGACAGCGGGCGGGCGCGTGCGGCCCTCGAACGGGCCGCAGACCGCATGCTCCAGGCGTCGGTGCTCGAACGGATAGCAATCGCCGTAGCATCGACGTCGCTGGCGCTGTTGTTGGGCGCGGTCATCGTGGCTGCGTCGGGCTACGATGCGGTGGAGTTCGTCTCCGCGCTGGTCTACGGCGCGGTGGGAACCTCTTCGAACATCGCGTTCATGCTCCGCCAGTCGACGATGCTCATTCTTGCGGGCGTGGCCGTCGCCATCGCTTTTCGGGCCGGTGTCTTCAACATCGGCGTGCAGGGTCAGTTCATCGTCGGTGGGTTCGCCACGGCGCTCATCATCCTCTTTCTCGCGCCAGTGTTGCCCGCTGGAGCAGTGGGCGGCGTCGTGCTCATTCTCCTCGGCACGCTCGCGGCGGTCGTCGCCGGCGGTGCGTACGCGGCGCTCCCGGGACTGATGAAAGCCTACGCGGGCGCGAACGAGGTCATTACCACTATCATGTTGAATTTCATCGCCTCGGGCGTCGTTTTCTTTCTCGTCGATGGCTTTCTCCGTCCGGAAGGGGCCTCGGCACCGAACACCGAGCCGTTTCCGTCATACGTCGAACTTCCCTCCGTGGTATTCAATAGCGCCACGTTCTCGATCATCGGTCTCGCCGTCGCGCTGGCGACCGTTCTCGTCGTCTACGTCGTCATGGCCCGGACGAGGTTCGGCTACGACCTCGTTACTACTGGGCACCAAGAGTCCGTCGCCGCCTACTCGGGCGTCGAGCCCAAGCGGACTATCGTGACCACGATGACGTTTTCCGGCGTGGTCGCGGGTCTCGCGGGCGCGCTGTTTGCGATCATGATCCTCGGTTACTACAGCGACCCGAACACGTTCCCGCGCTTTGGCTTCGATGCCATCGCCGTGAGCCTGCTCGCGGCGAACAACCCGCTCGGCGTCGTGCCGGCGGGACTCCTGTTTGGGGGGTTGGACGCTGGCGGCCAGTACATCGGGTTCACCCTCGATATGCCGCCGGAACTGGTCGATGGAGTCGTCGGTCTCGTGGTGCTGTTCGTCGCCGCGCCGGAGCTGTTTCGGATGGCCGGACAGCGACTCGGACTCGGGGGTGAGGAGCGATGAGTGTCGCTGACTACGCGACCCGAAACCGGCTCACCGTCGGCGTCGCCGGCATCGTCGCCGCTGTATTACTCGTTGGGGGAGCCGCGACGCTATTCGAGTTTCCGGGTGATGAGCTGTTGACTGTCGGTGCGTTCCAGCGGACGCTGCAGGCCGCGATGCCCATCGCGCTCGCGGCCATCGGCGGCCTGTACGCCGAAAAAAGCGGCGTGTTCAACATCGGGCTGGAGGGGTTCATGATATTCGGCGCGCTCGTCGGTGCCGCGGTCCCGTGGCTGCTCACCGGCGGTGGGTCGATCAGTCAAGCCGATCTCTGGGTCGGTATCATCGCGGCCATCCTCGTCTGTTCGGTGCTGGCCGTGGCCTTCGCCGTGCTCACAGTGACATACGAGGCGAACCAGATCGTCGCGGGATTGGCGGTCTGGTTCATCGGCCTCGGCTTCGGGCCGTTCACCGCGACCGTCATCTGGGGTGGCGTGTCCAGCCCGACGCTTCCCAGTATCGACAACCTCACCGTCCCCCTGCTCTCTTCGATACCTGTACTCGGTCGGCTACTCTTCGATTCCTCACCGCTGGTGTTGCTCACTATCCTGTTGACCATCGCCGCGTGGGTCGTACTCTATCGAACCCGGTATGGCTACTGGGTGCAAGCGGCCGGCGAGAACCCGAGCGCCCTCGACACCGCGGGCGTCGACGTGACCCGCGTCCGTTATGCTACGGTGGTGTTTTCCGGTGCGATGGCCGGATTGGCTGGCGCGACGCTCTCTATCGGTATCGGAAACGGGTTCACCGGCACCGGTGCGACGCTCGTCGACGGTCGGGGCTGGATCGCCATCGTGGCGTATCTCTTCGGGAACTACAACCCCATCGGGACCCTCCTCGCCTCGCTACTGTTCGGCGCGATGGACATGCTCCAGATTCAGCTCCAGACCATCGGCATCTCGCTGCCGGGAAGCATTACAGGACTGTTCCCCTACGTGGCCGTCCTCGTGGTGCTCACGTTCATCGGCTACACGCGGGTTCCCGCCGCCGTCGGCGAGCCATACGACACCGAGGAGTAGGCGCTGACCGCTTTAGACTTGCATCCTACACCCCACAGGCGGCGTGACGTCCCTAAACCTTAGTATAGCTCCAACTCGCCTCTGTTTCACTCGCTGACAAAAGCCTAATTTCGGCCCCTGAACCGTGTACAAACGCAATGGCGAATGCTCGCGGGGTACATCGCTGGAATGGGGAAGGGGAGGTAATCTCGGGGTTCTGACACCGAACTTCGAAGGCGGTAGGCTCCCGGAGCTCGGTATCAAGCCCTCTACACCATGTTCGTTCCACATATGTACCCAGTGGCTCGTCGTCTGCTGGGAAATACTGGCGTGACGGCCAGCCTCCGTAATTGTATCTACCGCGTAGGGTTCTTGCCGGAACAAGACCGGCGGACGAGACGCATCTCGTCCATCTTCTGTGACTCACTGATCGCTCGTTCAAGCTCTTTTCAGTGAAATAATCGGCGACTTCCAGCTGACGTTCCCCCTCAATCAGTCCTCTACGCGCTCTCAGAATTCAATCCTTTTACAGACCACTATACGGACGCCAATGGTTCGTCCCGTGTAGAACTATTACAGATTCATCCCGAAAATTAATTTGTCCGGGCTGCTAGCATCTCTCAGTAAGATTCGATATGACAGACAGAGACCGCCATAGCCAGACAGAGGACACAGAACTGGGACTCTCTAGACGGCGCCTGCTTCGAACCGGCGCAGCCGTAGGGATCGCTGGGACGCTCCCGCAGATCTCCGTCAGAGCGGCCGCACAATCGGTCCCCGCTTCCCCCGACCTCGATAAGTTCGTACAACCGCTTTCCATTCCGGAAATTAGGGAGCCTGACGGCACGAGAAACGGAGCCGACGCCTACCGAATTTCGCGGGAGGAGTTCACTCAGAATCTACATCCAGACCTCCCGGAAACCACGGTTTGGGGCTTTGACGGCACGTACCCCGGACCGCTCATCGAAGCGCAGCGGGGCGAGCCGATAACGGTCCACTTCGACGATAGCGGGCTGCCGACCGAACACATGTTCAAGGTCGTCAAGTCAATCCCCGGAACGACGGCCGAGAACCATCCTCAATACGGGAAGGACGTTTCCGTCCCAGAAGTCCGGGCAGTAACCCACTTCCACGGACTCGAAGTCGAGCCTGAGAACGACGGCCAGTCCATGATGTGGACGTCGCCCGAGGGCGTCGTAGGTCCAGGATTCGTCAACGAGTGGCAACGGCTTCCGATGGATCAGGCCAGAACGACCTCGACGTACCACGACCACACGCTCGGCATCGTCCGGCTCAACGCGTACGCCGGGCTGCTCGGCATGTACACGATTCAGAGCCAAGCAGACGAAGACCTCAATCTCCCAAGTGGCGAGTACGACATACCACTTCTTTTACAAGATAAGACGTTCAATTCGGATGGCTCGTTGTACTACCCCGACGAGTTTGTTCCGAGTTTCGTCGGCGATACCGCAGTTATCAACGGTGGCGTGTGGCCGTACATGGAGGTCGAACCCCGACGATACCGTTTTCGACTCGTCAACGGCGCGAACCACCGGACGTTCAGCCTCAAACTCGAAAACGAGTCGGGCCAAGGTGTCCCAATGATGTACCAGTTCGCCCCTGGCCACGGATTTCTGGAATCAGTGGTTCCGATCGGTCCGAATGGGGATCTCAGTTCGCTCGTCATCCAGCCATTTGAGCGCGGCGAAGTCATCGTCGATTTCTCCGATTACGCAGGAGAAACACTCACCCTTACTAATAACGCCGAATTGCCCTACGAAGGGAACAACTCGGGAAGCGATCTGAGCGAACTTATGCAGTTCCAAGTTGCCAACCCGACCGAGGAACCGGCGGACAGGAGCGCGAACCCGACGAGTTTGAACCTGCCGTTCTCTCGCAAATACGACGAGAACGATGCGAGCGTGACGCGGGAGATGACGCTCGATCTGACCTACAATCAAGAAGTAGGGTCGATCAAACATACGTTGAACGGATATGGGTTCGTCGAATCTGTCGATGACGACGAGAAAGGGATCGTGAAACCGCAACTCGGCGCGACCGAGATCTGGAAGCTATCCAATACGACCAACGGAGCACATCCGATCCACCTCCACTTAGTTACGTTCAGAGTGATCGGGCGCGGACCGGACGGAACCGAACCTCCTGACCCGAATGAACGAGGGCACAAGGACACCGTTCGGGTCGAGCCGAATGAAACAGTACGAATCCTCACACGCTTCGATGGATATACTGGACATTTCCCCTGGCATTGCCACATGCTTGAACACGAAGACTACGAGATGATGCTCCGCTTTGTCGTGCAGGACGGCGGCGATAGCGATGGCCCACCGGTGATCGGTGATTCGGATTCCGCGCCGACCGATCCGGACGGCGATGGACTCTACGAGGACCTCGACGGTGACGGCGAAGTGACCGACGTCGACGGGGAACTGTTCTTCGAACACATCGACGACCCTGAGATGCAGAACAACGCCGAGTACTTCGACTTCAACGGCAACGGCCGCCTCGACTTTGACGATGTCGTCGAATGGCGCAAAAAGAACAACAACTAAGAACGCCAACGCGGCTTCGCAAGACTTCTGTCAGCTACTTCGACGTACGGCCGGTACACGTTCGCCTGTCGATTGCCTCTCGTCGCCGCTCGCTGCATGCGATGACTAATCCCGACGAACTACTCCGCAAGTTGCAACCGTTCAAATATTGTCGGGTGAATTTCAAATATTATCGACGTCAGTCAGTGCTCCGGCTACGAAACGCCGTGTGGTGACCGCCCTCCCGAAGAACTTACAGCTGCGTTTCGGCCAGCGATGCCCACCACGCCGCCTCGGTCCGCTCGAACGCCTTGGCACCGTCCAACGTTCGTCAACCTGAGTCTAAGAGCACGGTGGCGATTGATTAGTATATCTGTTCTAACTACAATGTTTGTTCGCAAACCGAAATCATTTTAGTGCTGTGGCGAGCACTGTATGTGTGTTGTCAGCATGAGTTATGATACTAGTGACATCGTGAACAGCGATGCTACAAACGTAAAAAGTACTGCGAGAACCAGCACGTCTCGGCGGCGAGTCCTGCAGGGGCTCGGCGGTCTCAGCGTGGCTGGACTCGCTGGCGTCGGGTCGGCTCGCTCGCAGGCCTCCAAAGGAAGAATTCAGGCACAGATGGGTGACTCTGCGATCGGCTCGGACCCTGCAATATTGGTATTCTCGGCGACTACGGAGTTTCGGCATAATTCTATTCCTGAGGGTAATCAGGCGATTCAGGAACTCGCTACCGAAATCGGAAACGAAAACGATGTCGACTTTACGGTCAACGTCATCGAGAGCGACGCCTCACAGTTCCCCGCCAATGCGGGTGAGCTGTCTCAGTATGATCTGGTGGTCTGGAACAGCACCACCGGTGATGTCTTAAATGACGACCAGCAGGCCGCCTTCAAGCAGTATATCCAGTCCGGCGGCGGGTACATGGGTATCCACGCCGCCGCTGACACCGAATACGACTGGGAGTGGTACGGCGGTCTCGTTGGCGCGTATTTCAGCAGTCACCCCTCGGTCCAGGAGGCCGAAGTGCATGTGACAGATCGGACCCATCCTTCGACGAGTCACCTCCCAGCCGTCTGGACACGAACCGATGAGTGGTACGACTACCAAGAAAATCCCCGTGGAGACGTTCACGTCCTTGCCGCTCTCGACGAGAGCACCTACGAGAACGAAGGTATGGACGGAATTGACCATCCAATCGCCTGGGCGCAATACTACGACGGCGCACGCTCATTCTACACCGGCGGTGGTCACACCGACGACAGTTACGATAGCCGGCGTTTCCGTCAACACCTCAAGGGCGGGATGATGTGGGCGGCGGGCTACATCGGTGGCGGCGCGTCGGGCACCGTCTGGGACAACTACGAGAAAATCCCCCTCGACACCGATACCCAAAATCCCGCGATGGTCGATATCGCTTCGGATGGACGTGTCTTCTATATCGAGCGTGGTGACTTCGGCGGCGGTGAGGAAACTCCCGCCGAAGTAATCATGATTGATCAGGAAAACGACAACGAAATCTCTACGGTCCTCGACCTCACTGTCTACGCTGGCCAAGAAGACGGTCTCTTAGGAATTCTGCTCGATTCGGACTTCGAAAACACCGGATGGGTGTATCTCTACTATTCGCCGACCAACGACGAGATTGACGGGCCTCACAATCGCCTCTCGCGATTTACGATGGAGGGTGATACGATAGATCCCGACTCGGAGGTCGAGATTCTGCGGGTTCCCACTCAGCGCGAGACGTGCTGTCACACCGGTGGGGACATGCACTGGGGCCCCGGTGGCGAGCAGCTCTACCTCACCACCGGCGACGATACCAATCCGTTCGAATCGAGTGGGTATGCCCCGATTGACGAGCGCGACGGGCGGAAAAACTATGATAGCCAGCGTACGGCTGCTAACACCAACGATCTTCGGGGAAAAATCCTGCGAATCATCCCTCAGGAGGACGGCAGCTATACCGTTCCCGACAGCAACCTCTTCCCTGGCGACAGCAGCGGCGGTGGCGGTAGTGACAGCGACGCCATCGAGCCGGGAACGACGATTGAGCTAGGCGGAGAAATCAGCGGATGGATCGGCGAAGCGCCGAGTTCGATCGAGGGTGAGACCAATCCGACGCTCACACTACAAGAAGGCGCAACCTACACAGTCGCCTTCGAGAACCTCGACGGCGCACCCCACGACTTCTACATGCTCGATGAGAACGAGAGCGAGCTCGTCGGCACCGAACTCGTGACCGGGCAGGGCGGGACGGCCTCGGTCGAGTTCGAGGCGACGGCCGAAATGGTACAATACTACTGTTCGGTCCATCCGTTCCAGATGCGCGGTGACGTTGCGATTGAGGAAAGCGACAGCGGTGGCGGCGGTGGCAATGTCAAGCCCGAGATCTACACGATGGGCAACCGCAACCCCTATCGGGCGGCGGTCGATCAGGAAACGGGCACGCTCTACTGGGGTGACTACGGTCCCGATGCCGGCAGTTGGAACGCCGAGCGCGGCCCGCTGGGGATCGTCGAGTTCAACCAAGCTGACGAACCCGGCTTCTATGGCTGGCCGTACTTCGTTGGCCCCAGCATTCCGTATATCGACTACGACTTCGAGACCGAAGAATCAGGCGACCCCTTCGACCCCGACAATCCAGTGAACAAGTCGCCGAACAACGACGGCCTCACTGATTTGCCTTCATCTCAGGAGGCGATGATATACTACTCTGGAGCCTCCTGGGAGGATCTCTTAGACGCTCCTGAGTACGCTCAAGAATACCTCCCTGACGAACCACCCTTCCCGCAACTACAGGGCGGCGCGCCGATGGCAGGACCGGTCTTCCGCTACCAGGACGATTACGACTCCGATGTCTCGCTACCAGAATCGTTCGACGGGAAGTTCTTCATAATGGAGTGGAACGAGAACTGGATCAAGTACGTCTCCTTCGACGACGACGGCAACGTCACCGAGATCGATCCATTTTTGCCGGACATGGAATTCCTTCGTCCGATGGACATGAAGGTCGGTCCCGACGGCGCGCTATACCTCATCGAATGGGGAAGCGGCTTCGGCGGCCCGAACAACGATTCAGGGGTTTACCGCATTGAGCATTCGGACGACGGCGATAGCGATGGCCCACCGGTGATCGGTGATTCGGATTCCGCGCCGACCGATCCGGACGGCGATGGACTCTACGAGGACCTCGACGGTGACGGCGAAGTGACCGACGTCGACGGGGAACTGTTCTTCGAACACATCGACGACCCTGAGATGCAGAACAACGCCGAGTACTTCGACTTCAACGGCAACGACCGCCTCGACTTCGACGATATCGTCGAATGGCGTAAAAAGAAAAACAGCTAAGAACGTGAATTAGCCACTGCTGGCACGGTTCGGCTTCTGGCGAGTGTTTTTTATCGAGATGCCTGATCACGGTTTACCGGGGAAGTCGAAGCCCTTTCTATGCCATTCAGATGAAACCGATAAAATGCCCGGATGTCGATGGTGATTGTGTTTTTAAGTAGAAGGGAGTTTTAACGAAGCCAAATAGACATAAAATATTTATACTTTCGGTCAGATAAGGTTTCGTGGAAGAATTAGATCCAAGTACAAACGATAGAGAACAAATCGGACTTCCGAACAGACGACGCGTTCTACAAGCGATCGGAGGTCTGGGTGTGGCCAGTTTAACCGGCATGCCTGCCGGAGCACAGTCTACCGACGACGAGTGGATTCAACTGTTCAACGGCGAGAATCTCAACGGCTGGATGCCCAAGTTCACAGGACAGCCTACCGGCGAAAACTACAACGACACTTTCACTGTCGAAGACGGGCTGCTTACGGTCGCTTACGACGATTACAATGAGTGGGACGGCACCTTCGGCCATCTCTTTTACGACGAGGAGTTCTCTCATTACATTCTCCGCGCCGAGTATCGCTTTGTCGACGATCAGGTTTCTGGAGCTCCTAGCTGGGCTTACAGGAATAACGGTCTGATGATCCACGGCCAGACGCCCGAAGAAATGGCACTCGATCAGGACTTCCCCGACTCCATCGAAGTGCAGTTGCTCGGCGAATCGGAAGGCAGTGATGCTGAACGCACCACCGCCAATGTCTGTACCCCGGGCACCGATATCTTCATGAACGGTGGAATACACAATCAACATTGCACCAATTCGAACTCGGATACCTATCGCGGGGACCAATGGGTAACCGCTACGCTTGTTGTTCGTGGCAACGAGGCAATCCGCCACATCGTCGAGGATGACGGAGTGGTCCTGAGCTACACGAACCCCCAACTGGATAACGGTACCCCACTTGAAGACGGCACCATTTCCATCCAATCCGAGAGCCACCCCACCCAGTTCCGATCGATTGAGCTGAAGCCAATCGATCCAGATTCGCCCATTGGAACCGGCGACCCGACCGATACCAGCCCCATCTGGAGTAGCTACACGAAGACGGAACTGGCATCCGACCTAGACGCGCCGATGGCGATTGACATCGCGCCCGACGGTCACGTCTTTTTCAGTACTCGTGGCAACGTCAACGGAGGCACCGGAACGGTCAAGATGATCGACCCTGACACCACCGAGATCACGACCATTCTCGAACTTGACGTCTACATTAGCGGTGAGGACGGCTTACAGGGACTCGTTCTTGACCCAGACTTCGAGGAGAACGGCTGGCTGTACCTGTACTACTCCGCACCGTTCGGCGAGACCGATGAGGATCCCCACAAGAAGCTGTCTCGGTTCACGGTCGAAGGGGACACGATCGATCCATCATCGGAGATCGAAATGCTCAGAGTACCGGCCGCACCCGATCCGTTGGCTCACGTCGGCGGCGACCTGGAGTTCGGCCCAGATGGGAATCTCTACCTCTCGGTCGGTGACGACACTAGCCCGTTCGAATCGGGCGGCTACACGCCGATCGACGAGCGCGACGGCCGAATCGGGTTCGACGCCCAGCGCTCGGCGGGCAACACCAACGATCTCCGAGGGAGCATCTTACGAATCACACCTCAGGAAGACGGTGGCTACACCGTGCCCGATGGAAACCTCTTTACTGGCGATGAGTACGCCGAAGCGCGAGCGAACGATCTCGTCAAAACCGAGATCTACGTGATGGGCTGTCGCAACCCCTTCCGAATGGGTATCGATCACGAGACCGGCGTGCTGTACTGGGGCGATTACGGACCTGACTCGCGTGGATGGGATGCCGAACGCGGCCCGCCCGGAATCGTCGAGTTTAACCGGGCCGCTGAGCCTGGGTTCTACGGGTGGCCGTACTTTGTCGGCCCCAATCTCCCCTACATCGACGGAGAGTTCGTGGACGCGGACAACAGCCGGGGCTATACTTTCGAGTCGTCGGGCGAACCGTTCGACCTGCAGAACCCCATCAACGAGTCGGTGAACAATGACGGACTGGCAGAACTTCCGGCCGCTCAGGAGCCGGTGATCTGGTATACGTACTCATGGAGCGCGCTCCTCAACTCGCCGCCCGAGTACGCCCAGGAGTACCTCCCTGAGGAACCCCCGTACCCCGAATTCGAAGGCGGGTCGCCAATGAGCGGTCCGGTATACAACGCTGAGAACTACTCGGGCGACGACGCACTGGTGCAGTACTTCGACAATAAGCACTTCATTGCAGAGTGGTCCGCCGGCTGGATCAGGTATGTCTCCTACGACGACAACGGGGAGGTGCTCGATATCGAGCCATTCATGCCGAATGAAACGTTCCTCCGGCCGATGGTTATGACCATTGGACCAGATGGCGCGCTCTACCTCCTTGAGTGGGGCAGCGGATACGGCGCCCCCAACAACGACTCGGGAATCTATCAGATCACCGGCGGCGCGGCTGCGGTGGTCTCGCTAAACCTCGATAGCAGCACGCTGGGCCAAGACGAGTCGACGGTGGCCACCGTCACAGTCGAGAACACCTCCAGCAGCGAACTGTCCGACGTGGAAGTGTCGCTGACCTCCAACACCGATCAGATCGAGATCAGTGGCACTTCCGGAACGAGCATCGACTCGATCGCGGTCGGCGAGGACCAGCCGGTCGAATTCGACATCTCGGCCATCAGCGACGCCTCGCCGGGGAGCTACACCCTGAACGCTGAGGCGACGTTCACCTACGATGGCGAAGAGGAAGAAACCAGCGCGAGCACAACGGTCACCGTCTTCGGTGGCGAACCTCTCGAACGGGGGTTGGAGGCGCACTTCACGTTCGACAACGACATGCCGGTCAACGAGGTCACGGGCACCGATGCGACGATCAGCGGCGACGTGACCACCGGCGCGGAGGGTATCGTTGGTAACGCCTACGAGTTCGACATTAATCAGGCGACGGACGTCACGTTCGGCCCCAATGAGGGCGAGGCTGACGACGGCGTGATGACTGAGCCCTTGCCGCTCAACGGCGAGGGCGCGACCGCCGGCGCGTGGATCAACTACACCGAACACGAATCGTATGCGCGTGCGCCATTCCAGATCGGCGGATCCCTCTCAAACGGGCCGGCAAACGGGTGGGATCTGGAGTTCGCCAACCAGAGCCAGGCGATTGTTCCACAGCTCTGGAACAATGGCAACACCGGCGTCGGGGGCGGCGGCTCAGCGATCGAGGTTGATCCGGAGACGTGGTACTTCGTGGTGATGGTCGTCAACGGCGGCGATACCAAGATTCACGTGTTCGATCAGGAGAACGAACTCAATTCTTCCCCCCAGACCTGGACCGGTGGCTCGCGCAGCCGGTCGGAGAGCGAGCCGATGAGCATCGGCGTCGGGCAGGGATTCGACATGGCCGGCCGCGTCGACGAACTGTGGGCATACTCGCGCGCACTCCCCGAGAGTGAAGTCGATCAACTCTACACGCAGTCACTCGAGAGCGACAGTGGCGATGGCCCACCGGCGATCGGCGATTCGGATTCCGTGCCGACCGATCCGGACGGCGACGGGCTCTACGAGGACCTCAATGGCGACGGTGAAGTGACTGACGCCGACGCGGAGTTGTTCTTTGAGCACATCGACGACCCCGAGATGCAGAACAACGTCGAGGCGTTCGACTTTAACGGGAACGGCCGTCTCGACTTCGACGACATCGTCGAATGGCGCAAAAAGAAAAACAGCTAATCATTCGACAGCGGCCGAACACGCGGTTCTCTTCTTTAGTTTTACAATACAGAGTGGGTTCATTGAAAATTCAGAGTATAAAAATCAGCTACGCGCCTTCTTTCGTGAGAAATACATTGAGTGTGTCTGTCTATTTGAGCTCATTAACGAGCAGATCGTAGCGGGGATTCACCACGAGATTTACAAATATACGGAGAAACATTGAGTGTGGATGTGTCTGGTTTGTTACTATTTTACCGACATGAATCGTCGAATACTCAGCAGTACGCCGAGAGCACCTCGTACGCCTCGCGGGCGGCCATGTCCGGCTCGTCGGGATACGTGTAGAGTTCGAGCGTGGCGAACCCCCCCCGTAGTCGATGTCATCGAGCGCGTCGAAAATAGCTCGAAAATCGAGGTCGCCCTCGCCAGGGATGCGATGGTAGTGTTTGCCGCGAACGCCCCCGACGATGTCCTCCAGATGAACGCCCGTGATGTGGCCCGCACTCTGTCGGATGGCTTCGGCTGGGTCCTCGCCATAGACCGCGGCGTGGCCGACGTCGAGGTTGACGCCCAGCGAGTCGCGGCCGACGTCCTCGATGAGCGCGAGGACTTCCTCTGTACACTCGACGAGCAGTTCGGGTTCGTACTCGATGCCCACCCTGATGCCACACTCTTCGGCGTAATCGAGTATCGAATCGAGCGAATCGAGCAGGTACTCGTAGGCCTGCCCCGGTGGATTGCCGGGTAGCGGGCGGCCGGTGGCGAGACAGACCGCCGGCGCACCAGTCACAGAAGCGAGGTCGATGGCTCGTTTCGTGTACTCGATGCGCCACTCTCGATTCCGGTCGTCGGCGGTGACAACAGTTGGGTCGAAAAACGACGACGGTGGCGCGTCGTCGTAGTAGCCCGTCGCGGTGTTGCGTTGACGTTCGAAACTGCCATCTCTGTGCCGTCGAGCACTCTCGATAGCTCCTCCTGTTCGCTCTCACCGAATTCGGTGAAGTACGCGTGCGGTTCGTCGCCGAGAATTTCGACACCGGCGTAGCCGTGGTCGGCGATACGTTCGACCGCTTCGGGCAGTGTGTGGCGCGTGTAGGCGTTCGTTGAAAAGGCCAGTTCGACCATACCCACTCGATGGCCGCCGGGCCGAAACACCTTCCGAGGGGTGGCTACGAAACGTCGAACAGGTGAGAGAGTCCGTATGCAGGAACGAGGAAGACGAGCGTGGCGAGCGCCCAGCCGATACCCGCCAGCGCCGCGAACGCCGAATCGAGTATCACCAATCCGAGAATGCAGGCTCCGACCGCCGGTCCGACGGTCCCAGGACGGGGATTCGCATACGCCGGTCCGAGCGCGCGCCCGGTCCACGCGAGGAAGCCGCCGGCGAACGCGAGCGCGAAGGCGCTTTGAGTGAGTGCAGGACGAATCACGACCACCGCGAGCACGGCGAGAGCGGCCAGCAGGACGCCGGCCGCCGCCCCTGCGACCGCGCCTCGATTCGTGGTGGTCGCCTCGTTTGCGGCCATGTACGTCACGAGCGCGATATACAGCGCGATGACGACCGGAATCGTGAGTTGCCACGTCGAGAGAGCGAACGCTCCCGCCGCGGTCGTGCCGAGTAAGATGTTGAGTCCGCGCACGCTGCCCATTGCGAGAAAGCCCGCGGGACCACCCTTGAGCACGCTATCGTAGAGCGTGATGACCGTCGCAAGCGCCGCCGCGAGCGCGCCGGAACGCACGCCGGCCACCGCAAACGCGACGAGAACGCCACCGAGCAGCAATGTCGCACCGAGTGCGCCCGCCGCCCGCCGCGACACGTCTCCGGAGGGAATCGGTCGCTCGGGGCGCTCGCGCGCGTCAACTCCTGCATCGAAGTAGTCGTTCAGCGTCGTGCCGCCAGCGTACAGCAGTACCGACGCGCCCGCGAGACCGGCGAGTGACGGTAGCGAGACCGTCGCCGCCGTGGCTGCAACCAGCGCGCCACCGAGAAGAACATCGGGTGGTGCACTGAAGAGATTGGGCACGCGTACCAGCGCCGCATAGGCCACGAGCCGTTCTCGAAAACGTGACTCGTCCACCTAGCTCAGACCCACCCGCAGTCTTCGAGATAGCTCATCGCCTCGCGGGCGGTTTCGGCGGCGGTCTCCTCGTAGGGATAGAGTTCGACCGTGACAAATCCCTCATAGCCCCGCGAATCGAGCGCGTCGAGGAAGTCGTCGATGGCCATTGCGCCGTCGCCGAGCTGGGTATGCTCGTGACTGCGGTCTGCGGGGATATCCTCCAGATGCACGTGGTCTACGTACTCGGCGAGTCGGTCGAACGCCTCCACGGGATCCTCGCCGACACTGAAGAGGTGGCCAGCGTCAAAGTTACACCGAATTCGTGAATAGTCAATGCGCTCGACGAATTCGAGGAACTCCCCGGTGGTCTCGATGAGCAACTCGGGTTCGGGCTCGACGAGTACGTTGATGCCGACGGTCTCGGCCGTCTCGGCGATCTTCCGGAGGCTCTCGACGAAGTCGTCCATCGCTTCGTCGTCGGGTCTGTCGAACGGTACCGGGCCGCCCGGCGGAATCGAGATGCAGGGTGCGCCGAGGTTCGCGGCCGTCCGCAGGGCGGCCTGGGTGTGTTCGACCCGCGCCTGCCGATCCTCGGCGTCGTGTTCGACGAACGAGGGGTGGTGGAAGTCCTCCGTGTCGCGGCTGTACTCCGACTCGCGGACCCGGTCGCTCACTTCGCCGGCGCTGAACATGAACGCATTACAGTTGGCGATCTCGAGGTCTTGGTCTGCGAGTATTCGCTGGATACGTTCAGTCCTGGCATCATCGACCGTCTCTGGGTAGAGGTGGGGCTCGTCGAGCAGAATCTCGATGCCGTCGTAGCCGGCGCTGCCCAGCACCTCGATCGTCTCCTCGAGGCTGTACTCCCGGAACGCATTGGTTGAGAACCCGAACTTCATCGTTCGTACTCGAAGTTCGACGACTGGTCGAAGAACTCGTAGGGGTTGTCGAAGACGACCTTTTTGACTTCCTCGTGCTCCCATCCACGGTCGAGCATCTTGTCCCTGGCTTTCGGCACCGCGAGCGGGTCCGAGGGGTCCCAGTCGGCGGCGCTATTAAATAGCATCTTGTCGGTACCGTACTCTTCGAGGAGGTCGATGGCCGCCTCGTCCTCGATCTTGCCGGGATAGAGCGTGAAGCCGACCCAGCAGTCCGTCGTCAGGGAGGTCTCGATGGTGTACTCAGTATTGTGGTCGATGACGATGCGTTCCTGGGTGACGCCCTCGTCTTCGATGATGTCGACGATTCGTTCCGTTCCCTCGGGTTTGTTCGTGTGTGGCGTGTGGATTATTACGGGGAGTTCGCGCTCTTCTGCCATTCGTAGCTGGGTACGGAAGGCCCACTCCTCGTCGTCGGTGCCCTGATCGAAACCGATCTCGCCGAGGCCGACGACGTTCTCGCGGTCGAGGTACTCCGGCAGACGGTCCAGCACTTCCTCGGCCATCTCGCGGTAGTTCGCCTCCTTGGGCTCCAGCCCGATGGTCACGTAGTGGTCCATTCCGCCGGCGCGCTCGGCGCGCGCGGTCTCGAAGTCGATGATCTGCTCGAAGTAATCGAAGAACGAGCCCGCGTGCTGTTTGTCCGTGCCGCTCCAGAACGCGGGTTCGATGCAGCACTCGATGCCAGCCCGACGCGCCCGTGCGTAGTCGTCGGCCGAGCGCGAGACCATGTGCATGTGCGGGTCGATGATCTCCATGCCTGTCGCGTATACACATCTGACGCTGCCGACGATATGCAGTGTGTAGAGTGGGGTGGGTGCCGTGACATTGAAAAAAAAAACAGAAAAGACGAAGAAGAAACAGGAGAAAGATCAGAACGAGAAGGTAAAGAGC